>JACQJU010000035.1 GCA_016204905.1 Candidatus Gottesmanbacteria bacterium
TAGTACACCTCTAAGGTGTACTATATTCCAACATTAATGACCCAAATAAATCTTTAGGATTTTTGATAACTGGAGTCAGATTTAATTCCTCTCCTATTTTATATTTTTCTGCCAATTCATAAGTTAGCCGCAAGACTGAATAGTCTTCAAGCGCAATCCCTACCGAATCAAATAACGTTATTTGCCGGTCATTTTCTCGCCCTTTTTTTCTGCCACTCACTAATTCATAAAGTTCGGCGTATACCAGTTTCTCTGCTTCTGTCTTTTCCAATCGCTGTATTTCCCCTTCCATATAAGATTGGTCAAAATATTCCACTACTATTTTGCATCTAGGTAATATATTTTGTTCTAATTCTGTTTTACCTACAGTATCGCCACCTAACGCATTTATATGCATACCAGATTTTATCCAATCATTTTTTAAAACTTCAACATGCGCCTTACTGGCAGTACAAACAGTGATAATATCAGCTCCTTTTGTTGCCTCCAGAGCATTTTTGCATCTGACTAGCTTCTGATCTTTATCATCTATATTCTTTTCGAATTTATCCATCGCGGCAGCATCTATATCAAAATATCTGATTTCTTTTATCTCACGGACCAATTGCATGCCCCGCACTTGAAATTCACTTTGTGTCCCAGTTCCTATGATGGCCAGAGTGTGAGACTTTTTACGCGCCATCAAATCTGTAGCCAGCGCTGATGTGGCAGCAGTGCGTAGAGCTGTCAGTATAGTCATCTCGCTAAACATGAGCGGATAACCAGTATCAATTGCCGATAACTGTCCAGTAGCAACGACCGTCTGTTTCCCAATAAGAGGATTTCTTGGATGACAATTCACATACTTAAAAGTGTAATACAACTCATTATCACAAATAGGCATAAGCTCCAAAACTCCTCCCGACACATGCATGGCCGGACGAGGCATTTTAGTAAAAGATTGCCAACGACCAAAATCTCTCTTAAGAGACCCAACCAGATCCTTCATGAAATTATCGACTCCATGATGAGAAAGTAATCTAACTAAAGACTCAACAGATATTATTTTCATAGTTCGAATACCTCACTATGACCCTGAGCCATGTCGAATGGGTCATAAAAAAAACCTCGCCCCAGTCCACCTATTACTAGATAGACAAGGGCGAGGCTTCTCGCGGTACCACCTTGTTTTGTACTTATTTCAGTGCTCCACTAAGATTCCGTGATATCCGTATTTAATCCGTGGAAATCTCTTTCGCGACACACTTTGTTTCATTTTTACGGTTAAACTTCCGTCAAATTCTTCATCTGCAGCGCGTCCTGAGCTTGCCGAATGACTCATTTGGCGGGAAACCAAATTGATAACGCTTTTATTAATCTATTTTATATTGTACCAAATCTTGTCAAGTCTAAAATACCCCGATGTGTCTATATAATATCACCTCCGATGTGTGAAAGTCAGTGGTCCATATAGAGCGTCAAACACTTTATCCCTCCACCCGATTTCTTAAATTCGCTCATATCAAACATTTTTATACCTATTCCCAAAGGTTTCAATTTCTCTTCCAAATCAGAATCTTTATATCCGGCAAATAATATATCACCCACCAAAACACTATTTCCGATAAATGATTCGGCTTGAATTTTAGTCATAGCTATAGCTCCTGGTAATTCCATTACTTTTTTTCTGCTAGGAGGATCAAATGACAGTGGATAATAAAGTACTGCTTTATCACCCAACGGACAAAAAGCGGTGTCAAAGTCATAGAAATAAGGATCAATAAGTCTCAGTGATATTGTCTTAATACCCAATATTTGAGCTACCTCATCGTGCGATTCTCTATCTGACCGAAAACCATAACCCATATACAAAATATCCCGGAAAAATAGGGCATCTCCCTCACCACCCTGAAAATATTTCAGCCGATATGTTTTAAATCCCCGTCCTTTAAACCATTCCTCAAAATATCTTTCTTCACCCGCTCTTTCCTTAAATCTATGTTTATTTACTACAAATGTATTACCAGAGACTATCCCACCATTAGCAGTAAATGTCATATCAGGAAGTCCTTTTATCTGTTCAATTAACTCTACTTCCACTCCATATTCCTTATAAGCATCATAAAGCACTTGCCACTGCTTCATAGCTCGACTATGATTCACCTGATTTTCCTTGTGCATCCAGGGATTGATCTCATATTCAATATCAAAATAATCCGGTCGACACATGAGTATATTTTTCATATTTTCTAAGCTCCCAAAATCTAAAAGCTAATGACTAGTGACCAGTGACTTATTTTATGACTTCATATATCCCCACATATTCTTGTCCTTGTGGTTTGGGATATCTTGCCACTTCCCTAAATCTTTTTTCCATACCAGCCAATTGATTACCCCTGGATACAAAATAAAAGCCAGGATCAGAAAGTATCAGATGATCTCTATTTTTATATAATTCATCCAGTAGTCCTACAGGAAGTACAATAATTTTTTCATTTTTTCGAAGATATACCACCATGGCCTCTTCAGGATTACCCGAATCATCGCGTATAAAAACAAACATATTCTTTTCCTGGCTTTTTTGTGTCAGCCAGTCAGCTGCTTCTTTTACACCATAGCCAGATGGCCAACTAGTCACATATTGTGCAAAATCATTTCTAGCATTGGGTATGAAATATATCATCTGGTGATATTTGAGAGGAAAAAAAGTCAGCAGTAAACCACTACAAATAACACCAGTTAGAGTTAAGGCTGTTAAAACTTTCCTCTTTAAAGTTGAGGCCTCCAATAAGTTTCCGGCTACCAATAAAATTACCGGTACACTTACCACCAAATATCTAGCATCGATATTTCTGAGCATTAATATTTCAAAAATTATTGGTCCGAGTACAAAAAGCATCGGCAAAAGAATTTTTTTATTCTTTCTGGCATAAAAAATAGCCGCTATAAATATTAGGAAAACCAAGGGTGTAGCATAACTAAAAATTAATAACACCACTTGGCTGAAATTTGTAAACCAGATCTGATAAGGAATATTGCTGACCTCCTTCAAAGATAGAAATCGCTCATATTCCACATGAGGCTTATTTTTATAGAGCGGATGTTCCAAATGAGGAAGTATCAAAATATAAAAAGACAAAAGAATTACTCCCAGAGAAACAATAATTCTTTTTCTTAGTATTTTCTCTTTGATAAAAGATAAAAGATAAA
>JACQJU010000045.1 GCA_016204905.1 Candidatus Gottesmanbacteria bacterium
AGACTTAACCAAATACTGCTCTTGTATGACAAACTCATCGCCCAAGACAAGCCTGATCCAAACAACCAGACAGATGTAAAACACTGGTTGATTCGCAAGCGAGCTCTCCAGAAAATGATTTTAGAGGAGCTAGACCTTGATCAGTATGTCGATATCCTACTTGGTCCTGAATTAGTGCAAAAGCAAGAAGAAACAATCATAACTCCATCAAATGGTGAGCCCGTAGCCCCCGTAGCGCCTTCTGAAGGCAGTTTGCCACCTAAAGTAACCAATACGCCACCTGCAGACAATAAAAACAAAATCAGAGAGCTAATTGGGAAAATTCCAGGGTTAGGAAAAATGCTCCAAGCATAAGCACTTCGTTTTGATTTTCAGCTCTAACCCAATATAATTAAACTCGTGAAAGTAAGAATTGTAAGATTTCCTAAAATTGATGAAATAATATGGACAAAATAGCTCTCTCCCTACAATCAATCTCGTTACTTATTAACTCTGGTGAAACAAAAAAAGCACGAGAGAGATTAGTAGAATTTGAACGAGAAAACCACGACAACAAATCGCTGATGTTTTATAAGCCTGGTTTTTTGGTAGATATTGGCAGTGGTCTTAAGGATGAAAATATCATCAAGGAAGGAATTGAGCTTGGTCAGTTGGCGCTTACCAAAACACAGCAAGACAGGGCAAAGGCATACCTCCACTATTGTCTGGCAAATGGGTATACATGTTTGTATCAACTTACAGAGAGAATGGGTGGTGCTGTAGACCGGACCATACCTCAAAGCGAGAATCTTTTTAAGGCTAAACAGCACCTGCTTCAAGCCACAGCTGTTGAAATCGACGACCCAAACCTAGAAGTACAATTACTGGTCAACCTTGGTAACTGTTTAGACACTCTTGGTAGAAGTATTGAAGCAATGAATGTTTACGATAGGGCTTTAAGCCTAAATGAAAACTTTTCTATGGCTATCGCTAATAAGGCCAAGGCACTTAGAGCATTTGCTGAGATTTCAGATAAGTATCGGGCTGCAATATATGTTGAAGCATATCAGGACATTGAATCAGTTATCGACAAGCCAGATCTTGTTGCGGTTGGTGGCTTGGGAGCGAAACAAGACTTTGAGCACGAACTTTCTTACATAGAATCCCGTTTTCAAGACAAAACATTATTACAGAAAAAGCTTAAACATCCCCGGTACAAAACTGCAAATCTATCTGATTTTGAAAAGTTCTATCTAAAATTTTGCAATAAAGAGAAATTGTTCTTAAACTTCCACATTCACCAGGATCATTGTGAAGCAGCGATCGAGGACTCAGTGTTTATCAGGCTAATAACTAAAGTCGATGATAACGATACTTTTTATAACTTAGCTAAATATCTCAATCAAATTAAAGAAGACTTCGCAGTAGCGAGATTGCTATTGGTCCAGTCGCAATACCACCAGGAGGACTTTGACAGAATCAGTGAGCGAACAGTTTTTGTGTATGCTCTGGATTACTCTCATTTCAACATTTACAGTGGACTTCTCAAATCAGCCTTTAAGGAAGCGTTCAACATCCTAGATAAAATCGCAGTTTTCATTAACGACTATTATCAGCTAGGTCACAGGGAAGAAGACATCTATTTCGACTCATTAAGAGGTAAAGGACGAAGCGCTTCAATCTGGGAAGACGATGGCACGATCAGAAAAGAAATCGTAAATTCGGAGAATATCAGTCTCTATGCACTATACGACATTTACAGGGATTTCAAATCAGGCAGATGCCAAAGGATTCAGGACATTAGAAATGCACTAACACATCGAAGGCTAGTAATTTTCGACTCAGGTCTTACGGATTGGGACAGTAGATCTGATAAGAACAACATTGGATATGACAGCATGCTAAACGAAACCATAGATCTCATGAAGCTAGCAAAGGCGACTATTATTTATTTGATTAACTTCGTGAATTCTGAGGAAGAAAAGAAAAAGAAAGCAAATGGGAAATTGATATTACATATGCATGTTGATACGTCACAGTTCCTATGAGCTTTTTTCTTTCATTTTCGATATAATCTAAGTACGCTTATGGAACAAAAAGCTGACACTATGGAGAGAGAATCACCAGTACTACATGCACTGCGCAAAGATAACCAGACTGAGATTCTTGGTCATTTTTCTGCCGAACAACAACAGGAAATTCTTCATCGACAACAGATTCTCTCATCACTTGCATATTTTATTGGAAAAGATTTTCAGATTCCCGTTGAACTAAATCAACCTGGGGCTGGCTGGCATTGGGATTTTGGTCAAAATAAAATTCGAGTTGATCCCCAGGACCTTGTAGAAAAACCGATGGACTACCTTAGATTTGTTATCTCCCATGAGGGTGGGCATCGGCGCGTTTCGCGTACAGACGATATTCCTCCAGAAGTCTGGAGACAACCAGGTTTTTCATTCATGATGAACGCCATTGAGGATCCTCGAACCAATAATTTTGTTGCTGAAGCATATCCGAGGTTTGGCGATCAAATGGATGTTGCCTATCAAGAAGACTTGGATTTTGAGGGAAAAGCAAAAGGTAAAGCCCAGGAAGATCTGGGTTACACTCCCAGATTTATGCAAGCAGGGTTTGAATATATAAGACAATGGTACAAAGAAACTCAAGGAGATGCGTCAGCTACTTTAAGTGAAGACCTACCTGATGAAGTTAGGGCGGTTGTTGAACAAACGGTAAATAGCGCCCGCGATTCGTGGCTTCGTTACCCTTCTAAAGCAGAGGCCGATGCCAGCGAGGAAGTCATCAGACAATACGCAAACGTAAGCTATGAGATAAATCGAGATGAAGTTTGGCCTGAGTTCAAAAAACTCGTAGAGGCTGACATGGAAGATCAGAAGCTCCAAGAGATGATGAAAGAAATGCAGGGTGGTGAAGGAGGAGAAGGACAGCAAGGTTTGCCGCAGGAACTGAATGACCAATTAAGTGAAGCTGAGCAGCAAGAACTTGAGGAAGCTCTCCAAAACGGACAAGTAAGTAATCAGGAAGGAAATGGCAAGCCGAGAGTTATAGATCTTGATTCTCTATCTGAAGGTTTAAAACAGAAAATGAAAGACTATATTGACAGTTTGCCTGAAGATGTAAAGCGAGAGCTGGCCGAAAAAGCCCAACAAGCTTTGCAAAACTTTGAGCGCGAGGTAAACGAAGAGTTTGAGGGAAAATTATCAGATAATCCTGATAAGAAAGCGGAACGTGGCGAAACTCCAAAAGGCAAAAAAACTGACAGTCAATCAGAACTTGAAGACCAACATGAGCGTCCGTCTGAACAAACACCTGACCAAAAGCGATTCCGCGACCTCATTGAAAAGACTCTGCGGGGGGACGAGAACGTGTACGAAGAATATCGCCGTGATGTGTTGCCACTAATTGATGCACTTGAGACAGATTTAAGAGAAATATTTGTTGCTAGGCGTACTCAAAAATGGCAGAGTGGCTTTAAGACTGGCAAACGCATTGATATCAAAAAGAGAATGCAGGAGAAAGCTCTGGGGATTTCTGCAGTAGAAAGCAGAGCTTGGCAGAAACGCGAGCTTCCTTCCGAAAAAGATTATGCCATAAGCTTACTAGTGGATTTATCCGGTTCAATGCAAGGTCAAAAAATACGAGAAACATTCAAAGCAGCAGTTGTTCTAGCTGAGGTGCTTAATAGGCTTTCAATTAATACTGAAATTCTAGGCTTCAATGACAGACTTTACGAATACCAGCCATTTGGACAGGATATGAGCCGTGAGGTAAGAGAGCATATGGGTGGAATCTTGCAGGAAGTAAATACCCCAGCCGCAAGGTATAACGATGACGGTTGGGCAGTGGCACAGGCTTCCGAACGGCTGGCGGGACAAAAAGCCGCAGAAAAATTCCTCTTTGTCCTCTCTGACGGTTTACCCGAAGAATCTGGAGCTCACCCCAAATCACAATATGAACTTGGAAAAATAGTCGCTAGAATTATGCAGGACACAGATCAAAAATTAATTGGGTTAGGAATTGGTCCTGGAACAGATCATGTAGAGCGCTATTATCCCAACAGCGTAGCCAACATAGGAGTCAGGGAGATGTCTACTAAATTAGCAGACGTTATAAGAGAAGCGATCGCTAATTACGACACTTTTTAGTATACTATACAAAGCATTATGACAAACACTTTTGATGATTTCTTAAAATTCGTAAACTCACAAAAAGAGGTGTCTCTAGCTATTGCTAAGAATGAGACTGAGCTTGCCCAGCTAGCAAGCAATCTTGAAGAACATAAATTCAGACAAGCAGTAGACACATCCGATTTATTTAAACAAATCACCCAACCTTCAAAATCTTTTTTCATTGCAAAGGAAAGTCTATCCAAAGACATGTATGACTTTGCAGTGCAATACCCCACCGGTCAGGTAGAAATCTACGACAAATTCAACCTTAAATCCCAGATAGTAACTCCTAGCTATAAAGACGTTGCGGTGGTTTTCCTAATAACAAAAGATGACCTTAAAAAAGCTCAGGAAGCTGGTTTTATGCTTCTTGAACAAGTAGGTATAACTTACCAAAACTAAAAACTATGCCAGACGAATCATCTATGGAACGACATCAATTTACCCCACCACCGGAATTTCCTGTTGAGGAGACGCAGGATACAGTTGCCTATCTAGGAGTTCGTCTGCCTAAATCCCAAAATCCCGAAGGGCGTTTTGTTCCAAGACGAGAGCAATACGCTGACTACATTAACGACAAGTTCTCGCTTGGAATGCAAAAAGACATCGCCGTGAGCTTCCTTCAAGGAGATCCAGTATTGATTGAGGGTGGCACAAGTATTGGAAAAACCACAACTGTTAGAAAAATGGCAGCTGATCTTGGTTGGGAAGTTCACTACGCAAACTTAAACGGTGCCACAGATGTTGAAGACCTCATGGGCCGATATATCCCTAACCCTGACAAACGTGGGCCGGAAGATCCTGAGTACGTTTTTGCTGATGGAAAAGTCACCTCAGGTTTGCGCCAGGAGGAAGGAAAAATAAAAGTCATCATTTTAGATGAATTCAACTCAGCTGCACCAAACATTGTCATCAGATTACACGAAGTTCTTGACGCAGTTAATCGTGGAGAATCTGTCGTGCTCTCTGAGGATGCTTCAGAAACAATTCCCGTAAGTAAAGAAACGACCAAAGTAGTCGCTCTTATGAACCCACCAGGAAAGGGTTATTTTGGTCGTGAACCCCTAGATCCTGCACAGCTAAGGCGCTGGGTATATTTAAAAGCCCCTACTGACCTTCCTGATGAAACCTTCTCATACTCAACCGATGCTCTCTTTACGCTTGCATCTCAAGACGAGGAAGTTTCACCAGATGCTTACTTAGTCTCACAAGAATATGCCCTACTCCCTGAACAGCTACAGGAAATCCCTGGAATTGATGCAATTCTCGGAAGATATAAAGAGTTCCATAAAGCTGCCAAGGAATTAGTTAAGGGTCGTAAAGTAGCTGCAGACCAACCACAACCATTCACTTATGACGACAGAATGGAACCCAGACGTGTTCGTGATTTTATCTTGAGGTTCTACAACGGCGATATTAATGAAACTTTCCAATCTGCATTGCGTTATTACTACTCCAACAAGCTTGACTCAGAAGTTGATAAGGCAAAACTAGATGAACTTATCCAGCATGTAGAATATATCGCTCCTCAAAACACCAGCCAAAGGCGAGGGTTTGACCGCAATTCGACTGCTGTTCCTGAAAGACAACGTGCAACTGCTGAGGTCGCTCAGGAGCAAAATGCCTGGAGAGATGTACTTGGAACTGCTGTCGAAGTTCCTCCACTTCCTGCCAACATTACACCGGAAGTTAAAAGGAATATGGAGCGTTTGGGATTCGAATTGCGCTATATCCCTAAACTTGACCTGGGTACATTAGATGATCTTAAACGCACGGGTGAAGAACAATTCCTTGATGATATTCAACGTCGCTATCCAAACTGGCGAAGATATGAAACCTTGTCTGATGCTGAACGAACAGATCACTCTGTTACGAGAAATCTTGAGCAATGGTTCTGGGGACTGGCAAAAGATGGGAATATGGAATTCCCTCAATCACAAGGAGCTTGGGTCGCTGTAGAGAAAGTGAAGAAACCTTCTTATGGGGAAAGCTATGGTAAAACTCCGGCGATGGAGGCTATGGGGCTTGATAATTACTTCAGCGTATCAGCCGAAGATGCTGATCAGGCGATTAAAAATAGGTTTCTACCTTGGTTTTCAGGACAAACTGGTTTGCGTGTTGCGGAGAGAGATTCTCGAATGTTGACCGCTGTCGAGTGGAACCTTTTAGGCAATCGCGAAGGTTGGGGAGAAACAGATACATATGAGTGGACTAGTACAGAAGCGCGTGCTGACGGCGATCCTCGCCGTGTCCTTGTTGGTTACTCCGACTATGGTGGTGCCGCCAACGCCGGTTGGGGTCATCGGTCGTACTCGGAGGTGCGTACGTTGGCGTCCGTGTCGCTGTAGTTCTTGGAACTTGATCTCTTGAATTCTTGGTTCTTTTGGATTCTTGTTACTTGGTCCCTTGACCCGCGAAGCGGGTCAAGCCGCAAAAATTTTTACCCACTAATAAAATTG
>JACQJU010000044.1 GCA_016204905.1 Candidatus Gottesmanbacteria bacterium
CCCAATATGTACGGGGAAAGACAGTCTTAAATAATTGTTGCATTTACAAAGACAAAATATTAATTGGCCCCCCTGCAATACAATTAAGCGGTTTTAAAGAATTATTGCCCAACGATAGCATTACTTGCGGTAGACAGTGGCCATTACCAAATTTAACCCAAGAGCAAAAAGAAAAAATATTAGAAGCTTCCCAGAAAATTGGTGCTTATATGAAACAAAATAAATATAAAGGATTTTTCGGATTGGACTTTATCATAGAAGAAAATACCAATAAAATTTTTGTCTCAGAATGCAACGCCAGATTTACCGCCTCGACACCTTTTTATACCAGTCTTGAATTGAAAGAAGATGAAATACCTCTTATTGCTTATCACATAGCTGCCTTTTTAGGTATCCGTTTACCTCATAAAATTATGACCAAGTGTACTGGTACACAGATTATAGTCAGAAATAACCAAGCAGCTAAAGTTAAAATAAATAATAATCTGCTCAGCGGTACCTATATATATAAGGGCAATAATATACAGTTTATTAACGATAATTATGAGGTCAACAAATTAAAACCGAAAGAATTTATAATATTGCCTCAAAGACCTGACAAATTAGTCGATACCAATGAAGAGATCGCAAGGATAGAATTAATTGAAGAAGTTGTAACAGGTAGTCAACTAAAAAATAATATAAAAAACATTATAGATATTCTACGAAAAAAACTTTTGGTAAAATAGATTAACTATTAAAAGTACAGAAGCAATACCCATAAGCATAAAAGTTATCCAAGCGATTAATTTCCAAGGTTTAGGAGTTTTAAAATGCCCTACTATTCGTGAGTCGTCAGCCATTCTGATGATTATTGCAATAAGTGGAACCGCTATTATGCCATTTAGAATAGCCGTGTAGTAAAGCGCCTTGATAGGGCTAATACCAATTATGTTCATGAAAGCTCCAACCGCTATCGATATAATTATGGTAATATAAAAAGCTTTAGCCTCAGTCAACTTTTTAGCTAAACCCTCTTTAAAACCAAAGGCTTCAGCAAAAGAATAGGCCACCCCTCCTGCCAAGATTGGAACAGTTTGTAGACCGATACCAATGATTCCTATGGCAAATAAAATATAAGCAAAATCTCCGGCCAAAGGTCTAAGTGCCAAAGCTGCTTGTTGGGGAGTTTCAATATTAAATATACCATTTTTGTTCAGTGTTGAGGCAGCTGTAAGTATTACAAAAAAAGCAATAAGTTGCGAAAAGATCATTCCAATACCCGTATCTTTCCTCATATGGGCTATTTCAGCATCACGGACTTGAGGAAGCCGCTCATCAAAATCTTGTATTTTACCCATCTTTATAGCTTCTTCTACTTCTTCAGCTGCTTGCCAGAAAAAAAGATACGGAGAAATCGAAGTCCCAAGAAAACCTACGATAACCACCAAATAAGACATCGAAAATTCTACATGAGGAATAAATGTATATTTGATTACCGAGAGCCAATTCTGCTTAGTGATAAAAGCGGTTGCTCCATATACAAGAAGTGACAAACCCATCCATTTTAAATAACGGGAGTATTTGTCATAAGGTACAAAAATTTCCAATAATAAAGTAACTATTGTTACCAAAATAAGCCAAATAAAAAACGGCAGCCCTAGTATCATCTGGATTGAGGCTGCCATGGCGCCAAGATTGGCGCCTATATTGACAGTATTGGCAATAAAAAGAAGTATGATTGTAAAATAAAGTATTTTTTTCGAATAATATTTCCTTATCGATCCAGCTAAACCTCTTCCCGATACCATACCTATTCTGCCACACATTTCTTGCACTGAAATCATGAGTGGAATAGTAAAAAGACAAACCCAATTTACAAAATAACCAAATCGCGCCCCAGCAATAGAATATGTCGCGATTCCCGATGGATCATCATCAGCTGCTCCGGTGATAAAACCCGGTCCCAGTCTGCCAAATTTTTTATCAATAAATTGTAAAATCTTGGGCATGGGGCTATTGAAGGATAAAAACTGCTTTAAATGCAGTCTAACTTAACCATAGTTCTGCCGATTTATTTTGTCAACCCCCCAAATCGACTCGGAAGATCGTCCCGAGCTTATGCGAGGGATCTCTCTCATCCCAAATGGTATAATGCACCCATGGATGATCTAAAAAATAAATTACAGGAATTTATTTCTAAATTGAATCTAGAAGAAAAAAAAGCCAAGATAAAAAATCTAGAAATTGAGTCAGCCAATCCGGCCTTCTGGCATGATAGCAAAACTGCCACCGAGAAAATGAAGCTCTTAGATAATCTCAACAAAGAATTGGAAGAAATAGAGACAATCCAAAGATTGGTCAGCGAGGGTAACGCAGCCGAAGCGTCCCAAAGACTAGAAAAGCTAGAGACAAAAGTATATTTTTCCTCTTCACACGATATTAGCGGCGCCATACTTTCTCTCCATGCCGGTCAGGGCGGTACCGAAGCTATGGACTGGACTTCTATGCTTTTTCGGATGTATATCCGTTTTATAGAAAAAAAAGGCTGGATTTATGAAGAAATCGAAAAAACCCTTGGCGACGAAGCTGGATTGAAAAGTATCACCATTACTATAAATGAACCCTATGCCTATGGCACTCTCAAAAGTGAGGCTGGTGTACATCGTCTAGTCAGACAGTCTCCCTTTAATGCCGATAAATTACGCCAGACATCATTTGCCCTGGCTGAAGTATTACCTATTCTCGAGGAACAGGATGAACTAATTATAGCCGATGATGATTTAGAATGGGACTTTTATAGAAGTGGCGGAAAAGGTGGCCAGAATGTAAATAAAGTCTCTACAGCAGTAAGGTTAAGGCATATTCCGACCGGTATCGTAGTAACTAGTCAGGAAGAAAGATACCAAGGACAAAATAGAGAAAATGCTCTAAAAATCTTGAGAGCCAAACTCTGGAGCGCTATGCAACAAGAAAAGGCCAATACGATCCAAGAGCTCAAAGGAGTGCACAAGATGGCTTCCTGGGGCAACCAAATACGATCTTATGTCTTACATCCGTACCATCTGGTCAAAGACATGCGTACTGGTCTAGAAACTTCTAACAGTCAAAGTGTCTTAGATGGAGAGATTGAACCCTTTATATTAGCCTACTTGAAAAAGTTTTCCACTACTGATATTGTATAACTGATGGATAAAAAAATTAAGAATCCAGAGTTAACTACTCCTGACAAGCTTATCCGTACGCTAGACGAACTAGATAACAAAAATCAGAACATGAAAAAATATTATATTATTGGTTTAGTTATTATCGTTGCCGGTGTTATTACGGGACTAGTACTTGGAAAGAGTAGATCTGTTTCTTCTGCAACTGGTTTACCTATCTCTGGCGGGAAGAAAATTGTCGGTTCGACAGATACTTCTCTTTTCAAAGATGTCGCGGAGGGGAAATTAGAAAAAGGAGGAATTGATGGCGAAGGAACACATAAACTCATCAGGCCAGGTGGAGATAGTCAAACTGTCTACCTCAAATCTTCCGTACTTGATCTACAACAATTTGTGGGTAAAAAGATAAAGATCTGGGGCAAGACTTACGCAGCCCAAAAAGCAGCTTGGCTGATGGACGTGGGTAGAGTTGAATTGTTAGAATAGAAATAATTAATATGAAAGTCGTCTATAATCATCTCGAGCATCTACACAAAAAATATGGTTTAGCCCTCCATAGTTCTATTTTTATGTTTTCTCTTCTTTTGGGTATTGGTATCGGTATTGTTATGCTTCTTGTAAATCTCACAGAACTAAAGATGAAAACCAGTCAGATGAAACTTTATGAACAAGAAGTCATGGATCAATTGGTTAAAAAAATAGAGGCGGCATCCCCTCAGTAAATCTAAAAATAAATGGAATGGTCAGATTCAACAACGTTACAAAGACATTTCCAAATCGCAAAGTTGCTTTATCCTCTGTCGATTTTACGATCAGCGATGGAGAGTTTGTTTTTTTAGTCGGTCCATCTGGAGCTGGTAAAACTACCGTACTTCGCCTTATTTTTCACGAGCTTCTCCCCACCTCTGGTTCTGTTTTTATCAACGATATCGAAGTTAATAAACTAAAAGATGACCAGATCCCTTTTCTCCGTAGAAAGATAGGCTATATATTTCAAGATTTTAAAATATTACATACCCGTACAGCTGCCGAAAATATTTCCGTTACCCTGGAGATTCTTGGCCAAAAAAAGGAAGTGATAGACAAAAAAGTCAAAGGGATTCTAGAAACGGTCGGTTTATTGGATAAAGCCAATTATTTCCCTTCCCAACTTTCTTTAGGAGAATTACAGCGTATCGCCATAGGTCGAGCGGTTATCGGAAATGCAGATATTATCCTGGCTGACGAGCCTACTGGTAATCTCGACCCCAAAACATCCTGGGAAATACTGAAACTGATCAGTAACATCAATAAAATGGGCAAAACCATAATTATGGCCAGTCACAATATTGACATGGTAAATAGTCTAAAAAAGAGAGTGATAGCTATAGTTGATGGCAAACAAGTAAAGTCCACCAAAGTTTATTACTAAAAATATGACCCTTCTATAAATTCAGGGTCATGATGAGTTTATCGAATCATGAAAAAAATCGGTACCTGGCAGAGATTGAGACGCACACCATACCAATCTGGTGCGGCCATCCTTATCATGACGCTTACCTTTTTTGTCACTGGCATATTCTTTGTTCTTGCTTCATTTTCCTCGTCTATTTTGACTTATTTCGAATCCAAACCTCAGGTCACTGCCTTTTTTACTGACAAAAAAGATATTAATAGTATCAAAAACTTAGAAGCCCAACTGAAAGCCACAGGCAAAGTTTCTCACACCAAATATATCTCCAAAGAAGAAGCACTTTCTATCTATAAAGAGCAGAATAAAAACGATCCTTTACTTCTGGAGATGGTTACCGCAGAAATATTACCGGCATCATTAGAAGTCCAGGCTAGCGACCCAGACTATCTTGGCGAAATAAACTCTATACTCCAGAATGAACCCGAAGTAGAAGAAGTTATATTTCAAAAAGAAATTGTTGATTCCCTTCTATCTTGGACTAGCACGATAAGAAAAGTAGGATTAATAGTTGTTGCCATACTTCTTTTTGTCTCACTATCTATTTTGGTCACTATTATTGGCATGAAAATAGCACTCATGAAAGAAGAAATAGAAGTATTGAAACTAGTCGGTGCAACCGGAAGTTATATCAGGATGCCCTTTATTATGGAGGGAATATTCTATGGATTGGTTGGCGCTCTGATTTCTTGGTCAACTCTCTATATTCTTTTACTCTATATTACCCCTTCTATAGGCACATTTTTGAAAGGCATAACCGCATTATCATTATTTTCCTATTCTGGATATAACGTCACTATCTGGCCAGTTTCAATTCTTTTTATGTCACTTCTACTTTTAGTGGAGATAGTTCTTGGTATGGGTATCGGTATCATAGGCAGTCTTTTAGCAGTTAAGAGATATTTGAAATCTTAACCGCATTATTGACCCACTTTCCACCATGCAGAAAAAAATTCTAAAATTTACTCTTCTTATATTCTTTCTTTTCACTATATTTCCTCCCACACTCCAAGCCGCTGAGTGTTCTTCGGCCGATCCTTGTTCTTCTATAGGAGATCCCATAACTCGTTCTTCTTGCTACAACGATGTAGTCAATGCTTGTCTTGATACCAAACAGAGTTTAGTTTCTCAAATTACTTACTTTTCCAGTAAAATATCACTCACTTCTTCTCAAATAGAAGCCACTCAAAAAAAAATAGACGATTTAGAAGATACAATAGCTTCTCTTTCTGGTAGAATAAATAACCTCGAAGAATCACTAAATCGTGTCTCCAATGTATTATTGGAGAGAATCTCTCAGACTTACAAAAAAGGCGGCACATCTTATTTTTCTCTTCTTTTATCATCGAAAGAATTTACTGATCTATTTTTGCGATTACGCTTCATACAAATAGTTCAAGAACATGATAAAAGGTTGCTGATTCAAACACAGAGAACTAAAGTAAATTTTGAGGAACAAAAAAGATTACGTGAGGAAAAACAAGCAGAACAAGCTCAGCTCAAAAGTGAACTCGAGTCTCAAAAAGTACTTCTGGATAAACAAAAAATAGATAAAGAAAATTTCCTTGCCTTGACTCGCAACAATGAAAGTCGTTATGAACAGCTCTTGGCCGAAGCTAGGCGCGAAGCTGCAGAAATACAAAGAGCAATATCGATATTATCCCAAGCAGGAGTAGCCAAGCATGTCAACCGGGGCGACACAATAGGGCTGATGGGAAATACTGGCTTTTCTACCGGAGCACATCTCCATTTTGGTGTCTATAATTTAGCCGAGTCCGACCTAAATAAATTCAATTTTGATAGCGGTCATGAAAATCCCTTCAACTTTCTATCTTCCAAAGAATTGCGTTTCGATTCCACCTCTTGTGATGATGTATCCTCGGCAACGAACAAATCAGCAGGTTCTGGCGGCTGGCCTTGGCCCATGGAAAATCCCAATATTTCTCAGTGTTATGGCCATACTCCCTGGTCCTGGCGGTATAGATCAGGGATACATAACGCTCTGGATATGTGGAACAATAGTAATATAGTGATCCGTGCTGTGGAAGAAGGTAACGCCTACACTTATAGAGGAGGTCAATCAGGAGGTAATGGAGTTTTCATATTTCATAACAATGGCAAAATGACTCTCTATTGGCATTTACAATAGTTCTAATAATTCTGCAAGGCCTCGCCTTGCAGAAAAACTATAGGTTAGAAGCATCAATCTGCCAAGACTTAATAAGTTAGCGGTAATAAAGTGTGAAAGACTTAGTTAAATTTAATGTATTTAGTTTTGTAATCCTGATATTTTTTTCTCTTTATGCTTCTCCCATATTTGCCGCTAATGTTGAAATATCCAACGTGCCATCATCATTAGAAAAAGACCAGGAATTTGAAATCCAAGTGGCTCTTTCAGGTGCTGCAGCAAATACCAATAATTACCTGCGCGCAGCTTTTTTTCATGACTCATCTCCCACTTCTTATTTTGGTTATACTTATAATCATGAAAATAATTGGTATAACGGAAAACCCTCCCCCATAGATCCTCATAAGTTTTTACAAATATCCATAAGCTCCGAGGGATCCTATTCTGGAAGGCTTAAAATAAAAGCTGATTTAGAAGACTCAGCTTTTAAAGGAGCAGGAACGTATAATCTTAAAGTTGGAAGATATACCGCAAATGATAAATCACCAGAGTGGTCAACCCCCATTGCGCTTATAATTAATGCCCCCTCACCAACACCCACCCCTATTCCAACATCCCCACCTACTGCAACACCTAAGCCAACTAGCACCCCCAAACCTCCCACATCAACACCTATACTATCTAGTCCGACAAAAACCATTACAACTGCCAAAGTACTCATATCACCTAGCATATACGCTGAATCTAACATACTTGGCGAGGATGCTACTCCTACCCCTGATATGAAATTTTTGAGCCAACAAAAGAGTGATAATTTGGCAAAAATACTTATCGGGATTGGCGGATTGATGATACTAGGAGCCGCAGTCTGGATCGCAGTTATTACCAAAAGACAAAAAACTTCAGATCTTCATCCTTAAAAACTTTTGGAAATTGTCAAATCCTACTTTTTTCCAAAATGCCAAACCATTTGAATTACTTTCATTCACATATAATTCGATATATAAAAGTCCCTGCTCTTTAAACCATTTTTTTACTTCAGCAACTAACATCTTACCAACCCCTTTTAGACGATAATTCTCATCAATAAACATAAAAGATATATGACCAACCCTTTTTATATTAAACCAAGGAAAGAGATACTTTATAAAGCCGGATAGAAATCCCACAAC
>JACQJU010000036.1 GCA_016204905.1 Candidatus Gottesmanbacteria bacterium
TATAAAAATTATAAACATTATAAAATAAATAGTATGAAACTAACTGGTATAAGGGAACAAGTATTTTCAGATAGATATGCTTTAAAAGATGGTAAAGGAAATCCGATAGAGAAAACTCCTGAGGAAATGTGGAAGAGGGTAGCAAAGGGCGTAGCAGAAGTGGAAGGAAAAAATAGCAAAACCTGGGAAAAGAAATTTTATGGCGCGATGGAGGATTTCAAGTATGTTCCTGGAGGAAGAATATTAGCTGGAGCAGGAACGGGAAGTAAAGTAACTTTTTATAATTGTTTTGTTATACCTTCTCCTCATGATTCCCGGGGTGGAATATTGGAAACGTTATCGCAAATGGTGGAGATAATGGCCAGGGGTGGTGGAGTAGGGATAAATCTTTCTTCGCTAAGACCAAGAGGTGCATATGTGCGAAAAGTAAATGGGCACTCGTCTGGTCCCTGCAATTGGGCAGAGCTTTTTTCGGTAGCTACCAAAGATATTATCCAACAAGGCGGAACTAGAAGAGGGGCTCTGATGCTGATGCTTTGGGATTGGCATCCAGATATAGAAGAATTTATCACTGTAAAGAGAGATTTATCTAGAATAAATGGAGCTAACCTTTCTGTTTGTGTTTCAGATGGATTTATGAAGGCGGTCAAAGAAAATGGCGAATGGGAACTCGGTTTTCCAGATATTACCGATAAAGATTATGACACTTTATGGGATGGGGACTTGCAGGAATGGAAGAAAAAAGGCAAGAAAGTAAAAGTGGTGCGGAAGGTTTCGGCGAGAAAAATGTGGGATCTAATTTGTGAGGCAGCCTGGACGTCGGCAGAGCCTGGGGTGGTATTTATGGAGAGGTATAACAAGTGGTTTAACAACTGGTATTGGGAAAAGGTCAACTGTGTTAATCCGTGTGTAACTGGGGATACTCTTGTGGCAACAGAGAATGGTTGGATGCAGGCAAAGGAGCTGACTGTTGGTGTAAAGATACTGACTCCTAAGGGGCTTAAGCCGATTGATAAAGTGTATAACAACGGTAAACAAAGGATATATGAAGTTTCATTTTCCGATGGTGGAAATCTAAAGGCTACAGCCGATCACAAACTGAGAGTAGTACGGAACAAAAAGTTTACCTGGATTAAAGTAATAGATTTGAAGCGCGGGGATCAAGTGGTGGTGGTTGATAGAGCGGTGGTACCTTACTCTAAAAAGACTTTACCACAAAAAGCACTGGAATACGCAGAGAAAAATCAGTTGCTTCTGAATGGGGAGTACGACCGTGAATTAGGTTTTCTCATCGGTGTAACTATAGGGGACGGGTATTTCGGTCAAATAGGACAAAGATTTGGTTACAGAATGAAACTTTGTTTCAGTAGACAGGAAGAACGATGGGGTAGCGTACTGGTAAAAGCGCTTCAGAAATTTGGTACTAACCCTCAGGTTGTCACGGTAGAGCATAAGGTACCTTACACTGATGGCACAATTGGTATACATGGATCGAAACAAATATCGCTTTATAAACTGGCAAATGTACTGGGTTTGGCCGGATTGATACCTAAAACGGGACCTAATAAAAGTATTCCTGATGGACTTTTCAATCTTGGAGAAGATTTTCAAAAAGGACTTCTAGATGGACTATTTTCCACAGATGGTTCCGTTTCGATGAAATCCCATGATCCGATGCTTAGGCTTTCTTCATCCTCCAAGGTGCTCCTTGAACAAGCGCGATTACTTTTACTGAATTTTGGTATTCATAGCAGAATATATAAGGTGATCAGGCGAAGAACGACTTATGACGGAAGAGAAATGGTTGGTACAGGGAAAAAGTACGACTTGTTAATCATGAACGAAGGAATCGCCCGATTTTACGAACTGATTGGTTTATCGCATCCGGAGAAAGCGAAGAGATTAGAGTCGGTGGCGCAGCAGTACTATTTCATGGGGGGTACCAACTTGTCTCGAGTGCATGAGGTGAAAGATACAGGAAAAGAGGAGGATGTATTTGATGTGCATGAGCCAGAGACATTAACGTGGGTGACGAATGGTTATGTGAGTCTGGATTGTGGGGAAGAGGGTCTGCCAGCCTGGGGAGTATGTAATCTGGGATCTCTAAATTTGTCTCAGTTTGTCAAAGATGGCAAGATGGACTACAAAGGTTTGGAAGAAACGGCCAAGACGGCGGTAAGATTTCAAGATGATGTAGTTGATGCTGACGTCTATGTCTTTGACGAGATAAAGGAAGTGCAACTAAATGGCGAAAGAAGAATAGGAATAGGGACGATGGGATTGGGAGATGCTTTGATCAAGATGAAACTACGCTATGGTTCTCCTGATTCGCTCAAAGTGGTGGATAAGATTTTCCGTCTAATACGTGATAGTGTGTTTGAAGCTTCCGTAGAAATAGCCCGGGAAAAGGGTGCGTTTCCTAAATTTGATAAAGAGAAATATCTCCAAGGGTATTTTATCAAAAAGCTTTCCCCAGGCTTACGAAAGAAAATGAAAAAATGGGGAATACGCAACTCGATACTGACACAACAAGCTCCGACAGGCTCGACATCGCTTCTTGCCGGAACCAGTAGTGGTATAGAGCCGGTGTATGAGTTTTCTTTTGTGAGAAGAGATAGATTGGGTGAACATATTTTGTATCATCCACTTTTTGAGGCTTGGAAGAAAGATCATCCCAAAGATCCTATACCTGATTATTTTGTTTCGGCAAATAATTTGACTCCCCAAGATCATATAAAAGTGCAAGCAGCTATTCAGGAATATGTAGATGCGTCAATATCCAAAACAGTCAATGCTCCATCTACTCATACAGTAGAGGATGTTAAAAAACTCTATATGTTAGCCTATGAATTGGGATGTAAAGGGGTAACCTACATGAGGGAAGGATCTCGGCCGGGGGTTTTGGAGAGGGTAAAAGAAGAAAAGAAGCCAGTTCTTTCGGCAGGTGGGGAAGAAAAAGTAGAGGGAAATGGAAAAAGTATGCCGGAGATCAAACCCCGGCCGATGATGGTATCTGGGGCAACATATCAGATAGATACTCCTGTCGGAACTGCTTTTGTGACGATAAATACCAATGGTCATAATGAGCCATTGGAGGTATTTATAAATGTAGGCAAAGCGGGATCTGATGTGGCTGCCATGGCCGAGGCTCTGGGTAGAGTAATATCACTCACGCTTCGGGTGGCCTCTCCAGTGTCTGCCAAAGAAAGAGTCAAGCAGGTATTTAATCAACTGATAGGTATTGGCGGATCCAAATCTATGGGATTTGGCGATAAAAGGGTGAGATCATTACCCGATGCTGTAGCTAAAGTATTGGCGATGCATTTTGACTTTAAACTGAAAAATGGTCAAGGTGCACAAATAAATGAAACAACAATCAAGCCGGTGCCTGTTTCGGTAGTAACACAGCAGGTTCTTCCTGTGGATGCGCATTCAGACTTTGATCTTTGTCCTTCTTGCGGAGAAGCCTCTTTGGCTTATGAAGAAGGTTGCAAGAAATGCTACTCTTGCGGATATTCTGAGTGCTAATAGCCTAAATTGACCTAATTAACCTAATTGATCTAATTTATAAAAAATAACCAATGACTAATTTTTAGAAACTGGGATTTGTTTAGGTCAATTAGACCTGCCTGCCGGCAGGCAGGAATTAGAATAATTAGAAATTTCCCCTTATGTCTTCTAAACTCAAAATTTACACCAAAACGGGGGATCGTGGGCAGACGTCTCTCTATGGAGGAAAGAGGGTGTCTAAGAGTGACCAGAGAGTAATTGCTTATGGGTCTATAGATGAGATTAATAGTACTCTGGGAATGGTAATTTCCAAAACAAACGACCAAAGAGTAAGAGAATTTCTAGAAGGGATACAAATAGACTTGTTTTTGATCGGGGCCAATCTGGCAGGAGCAAAACAGGAACTTAATTCTCTGGAGGCGAAAACAGAGGAAATAGAAAAATTTATAGATACTCTGGATAAAGATTTGCCGGAACTGAAAAATTTTATATTACCAGGTGGAAGTGAGGCGGGAGCGACGGTCAACTTTGCTCGAAGTGTAGCTAGGCGGGCAGAGAGGGAAGTGATCAAACTTGGGCAAACGGAACAAGTTGACAATACAGTAGTGAAGTATTTAAATAGATTATCGGATCTTTTGTTTATTGTAGGAAGATATTTGAACAGTTTAGAGGGTAAGAAAGAAACTATTTGGAAGGGTAAATAAATTTTTAGGGCGCATTCCAAAATAGCCTAGACATTTGGATGCGCCACAAAGGGCCGTAATCCTAAATAATTGTAAAAATTATTTAGGAACGAGCCCTTAGATTGAAGAGTTGAGGAATCTTGTGCCCTCCTTCGCCGAGGCTTCGGCGGGCGAGGTAATCAAGAACTGTGCCGCAACGGTAAGTCAGTAGTCAGTTATCAGCGGTCAGTAATCAGTTATCTTGTGATACTGAGAACTGAAAACCGAGTACTGAAGACTGAATAAGTCCGGAACTCACCTTCAAGAAAATCCCGAGCAGGATGAGTAAGTTGGTTAGATAATTAGACAGTTAGACAATTAGACAATTAGAAAAATTTTTACTAATTGACTAAATAACTAATTGACTAATTAACTATTTAACCTCCTCGGGACAGAGGAGTTTTTTTATGGCGATGGCAGAAGCACCAGCGATGATGGGACAAGGGAGAGCCTTTGGACCAATGAGAACAATCCCCGGACAGGGTGGGGATGTTCATGGATTTGATAAAGCACTTGCAATGGGTGCGGTTGTAGATATGCTCGTGCCTAAAAAGATACAGTCGCTTGCTGAAGATGCTACCTATCATATTCGCGAGAATATACTAAAAAAAAATATTGACACAGTTTCCGGAAAAGTTAAGAAACAACAGGTAAAGTATAGACGCTTTGGTGATGGAGAAGTGGTTAATACGGTGGTATTTGATAAATTTGGTGGCAAGGCTTGGCAAGATGTCACTTTAGAAACCACAGAGGGTGGAGCTTTATGGGATCGGATAAATCGTATTTCTAGTTCTGTAGCAAATACTCCAGGAGAATCATGGCATGCTTGGTTAAGTCCGGGAAAGGAAGAACAGAGGGAAATGGGGGTCAGGTTTTATGTTGCTCACAATGATGGTGATGGAAATGTAGATATACATTCTACGAGACTCTACCATATTCAAGAAGAGTCACTATGGAATTTGGTGGATACTTTGGATGGGAAACAACACAAAAGGACAGAGAATATAAGAGATATTACTATTGTAAGAAATCAAGAAAATAACCGTGGTCCACTTGATGTTCGGGAAGTAGTGAGTGTTTATACAGAAAGTCTTTCTACAAGTGAGACTCAACTTTTTGCGCCCTTTTTATATAATTTGTGGGCTGAAGCTGCTCTCCCTAAGGAAGCGCGCAAACTGGAGCGAGAAGAACAAGAACGGTTAGTGGAAAAAGAGATAAAGAAAGTTTTTGAGGAGAAGTTTCAGAATGATTCTCACCTACAACAGGCAATAGGAGCAGTAGCTCAAGCAATACCAAGTTGGGTTACGTACTTGGAGAGGATGGCAGAATCACGAGAAGAGCGCAAAGGGGAAATCAGGACACAACATCAAAGCGATAGGGTAGAGAGTAAAAACCGTCAGGAAGTAAAGGGACTGACTCACTATGAAATAGTTTCACCAGGAAAAGATGTGGTGGAGATAACGGGAGACAAAAATCAAGAAAGCAAATTTTCCTATGCTGATTATTTGGCAAAACGCTTAAGAGAGAGAAGTTTGTGGAAACCGAAATCAGGAGGGAGAAGATTTAGGAAATGGAGAAGGCTAGCCGAGTTGCAGTTGGCGGGTATGGTGATATTACCGCGCAAATCAAAACTTTGGGTAGAAGATGTAGGGCCGGAGTTGTTGAAAAAGTTAAGGAAGGGGGAAAAGTCGGAGATTTATCATTATAAGAAAGAAACTTCTCCTTATTATTTGGCGAAGACTAGAGGAGAGCGGGAAATAAAAGCAATAAGAAGTGGAGAGGTCAAGGTAAGAAAGCCGGTTGTGCTTACAGAAAAACCAAAAGAACAAAAGGCGATGAGTAAATCCGCAGTTATTCCAAGAAAAATGAGTGTTTACGCGCCTTATGAGAACTTAAAGAGTCTGAAAGTAGGAAAAATAGAGAAGGTAGAGAAAGTAGGGAAGGTAGAAAAAGTAGAAAAGGTAGAGAGGGTAGAAAAGAAATTAGGTATAGTGATGCAAAGGGAGACTCTAGTAGGAAAAGTAGACAAGATAGAGAAAGTAGAAAAGGTAGAAAGGGGAGAAAGGGCGAGGAAGAAATTGAGTCCGGTGGAGCAAAGAGAAAGTAGAAAAGGTAGAAAGGGTAGAAAGTGGACTGAAAGTAGTAAAAGTAGAGAAGGTAGAGGAAGTAGAAAGGGGAGAAAAGAAAATAAATTGCTTAAAATGGCTGAAAAATTAGGGGTTGGGATAATGAGGGAAAGAATGAAAAAAGAGAAGAGAAGGGTAAAAGTAGAGAGGATAGGCAGGATAGAGAGGGTAGAAAAGGTAAAGAGAGTAGAAGAAGTAGAAAAAAGTAGAAAGAGTAGAAAAAGAGAGATGCGGAAAATAAGGAGTATTCTTCGGCTAATAGGTAAATTAGAGAAGATTATTGATCCCAAAAACGAAGAAAAAATAAAAGGAAGAAAGAAACTGATTTTGGCTAAGGATAAAAAAATAATTCTGCGTTGGGTTACTCTTATATGGGGTAAAGAGAACCCAGTTGTCAGTAGGCTAAAAGATGGTAAAGATATAAGAAAAGTATTTAAGAAACTCAAGAAGGAAAATATTTTGAGGTTAAAGAAATTAGAAAAGAAATCGCGGAAAGAATTCAAAAAAAGATTATTAGTGAGAAAATATGCTCCAGAACAGAAACAACCTCAAAAGTCGGGATCCCGACCGAAGCGTCGGGTGAAAATAAGTGCTTTTGCGGAAAAAAATGTTAGAAAAAAGATAAAGAGGCAGAAAGTAGAAAGAAGACTAAAAGAACAGTTAATTTTTGATGGGAATGGAAGAAAAAATGGACAGATAGAATTGAGGTTTGACAATTTCAGGCTAATAAATTTCAATCTAGATAAACAGAGTCTGCCGATAATCACTTCTGCTGAAAAGCTATCTAGTCTAAATGGTACGAGTCGACACCTAATGGGTACTAAGAATAAAAAAGTAAAAAGTTTTCCCAAATATGGAATTATTTATCGATATAAGAACGTAAGACAAATTGCCTATATGTCCCTTTAGGCATATAATAGATTTATACCGATAGCATTTGAAAATGCATCGAGTATAAAGATCTTAAACAATGAATAATTCTGCCCCGTTACCAAACAAAGCGACCTCGTCTTCTCCGCCAATAATTCCTGTTGTTTCAACTACAGGATCTTCGGCTAAAGAGAAAGAGGGAGTATCTTTGGCAAAAACAGCTGATGTCCAAGTAATTTCTCCTGAGGTCGTGGTAGAGGGCGAAGTAGAAAAGTCTGGGGTGGTCAGACATCCGGAGAGAGTAGAAATACCTCCTGATCTAGCAAAAATGGGAGTAAGTCATGCAGGTTCGACGGTTCCTGCGGCAAGCGTACCTACTCAGACTATTGTTTTGCCTGTTTCTGATGATCAGGTATTTATGGGTCTTCACCAGCCGATAATATCGGCTCTTAGGTGGTTAGCTGAATGGTCTTTAAAGCACCTGAAAGCGGCTCATTATACTCTTAAAAAAGTTCATGGGAAAATAATGCGTGTACCGATAAAATAATGCCTCAAGATTCTTACGATTTACTACTTAGACTCCAGGATGTTGCCATAAGCTTAGTGGCAGTACTATTTGTGGTTGGACTGTTTGTAGGGATGGGATATTTAGTATTATTGTGGTTTAAATATAGAAATAGAGAAAAAAGGAGCTTGGATTTTGCTATTTTGCAGATAGCAGTTCCCAGGGGTAATGAAATCAAAATTGATGCTGCGGAACAGGTTTTTGCCGCTTTGGGATCACTGAGAAAGGGTGGGATGTTTGTGTCGCTATCGGCCCAAGAGCATTTTTCTTTTGAGATAGTAGGAAGGCCAGGAGATATAAGATTTTATGTGTCGGTACCCAATAAATTGAGAGATCTGGTAGAAAAACAAATTTATGGTTCATACCCAGGAGCAGAGATAAAAGAAGTAGATGAATATAATATTTTTGATGATAAAGGGAAAGTTGCTTTTGCGTCACTGAAACTAAAAAATGGTGATTATTTCCCTATAAGAGTATTTAAGGATTTGCCAGTTGATCCTCTGTCTTCGGTGACATCGGCTCTGGCTAAGATGGGGCCTGGTGAGGGAGCGGCGATACAGATACTTATATCTCCTGCTGATAGTAAATGGAAGAAGGCGGGAAAAAGCTATATAACCAATATCAAAAAACAAGAAGCCAATCCAGAAAAAGCACAATATAAGGTAGACCCAAAAGTTTTGGAGGCGATAGATAATAAAACTTCCAGAACTGGCTTTAACTCTGTTATAAGAGTCGTAGTGTCATCTACGACGCTTGAGTCGGCTAATATGCATCTACACAATATTGAAACGGCTTTTGCCCAATTTGCCTCTGATTTAAACAATTTTACCAAAGTAAAGACATATCTGAAGAGTTCTTTTGTGACTGATTTTATATATCGCTATTTTCCTATTTTAAACTGGCCGAATAAACAATATAGTGTGCTTTCCTCTGAAGAATTGGCAACTATTTTTCATCTGCCCAATAAATCTATAGAGACTCCGCATATTTTTTGGGTGAATGCGAAAAAGGCGCCGGCACCTCATGAAGTTCCCAGCAGCGGGCTGTATCTCGGGAAAAGTGTCTATAGAGGCATGGCTAAAAATGTCTTTATAGGCGAAGATGACCGCAGACGCCATGTGTATATCATAGGAAAGACTGGTGTAGGAAAATCGGTACTTCTCAAAGATATGATTTTACAAGATATCAAAAATGGAAAAGGGATGGCAGTTATTGATCCTCACGGAGACCTGGTTGAGGGTATTTTACCACTGATACCTCCGGAGAGAGCTGAAGATGTCATCTATTTTGATCCTGCTGATGTGGAACGGCCTATGGGGCTAAATATGTTGGAGGCTAAGACTGAGGATCAAAAGCATTTCATAGTTACATCTATTATTGGACTCATGTACAAGCTGTTTGATCCGCAGAAGACGGGTATTATAGGTCCGAGGTTTGAGCATGCGATACGTAATGCGATGTTGACAGTGATGGTAGAACCTGGATCTTCTTTTGTGGAGGTGGTGCGTGTTTTGACTGATCAAGCGTATGTGCAGGAACTGCTTCCCAAAGTTCAAGATCCAATTGTTAGAAGATATTGGACTGATCAGATAGCCCAAACATCTGATTTTCATAAATCTGAGGTGCTGGATTATATCGTATCCAAGTTTGGACGATTTGTTACCAATAAACTGATACGCAATATCATAGGGCAAAGTAAGAGCGCGTTTGATTTCCGGCAAGTGATGGATGAAGGAAAGATACTACTTATTAATCTAGCTAAAGGAAAATTGGGAGAGGAGAATTCTAATTTCTTGGGTCTAGTGTTGGTGCCGAAGATATTGGTGGCGGCTATGAGTAGGGTAGATACTCCGGAGGAAAAGAGAAGGGATTTTTTCCTCTACGTTGATGAGTTTCAAAACTTTGCCACGCCTGATTTTGCGCAAATACTTTCTGAGGCGAGAAAATTCCGTCTCAATCTATGTGTGGCCAATCAATTTATAGGCCAAATGGATGAAGAGGTGAAAAATGCGGTTTTTGGTAACGTGGGATCTCTGATAACCTTTCGGGTGGGGGTGACGGATGCTAATTATCTACAACATTGGTTTCAGCCGGTATTTAATGAGACTGATATGATCAATGTGGATGTCTATAATGCTTATATTAATACGATAGTAGGTAATAAGCCGGTGCCGCCTTTTTCTGTAGATATGAGAAAAGATATTGCGGCAGAAAAAAGAAGGGAAAATCCGAAAGTGGCGGAAGCGATAATACAACTATCACGTCTGAAATATGGTAAGCCGAGGGAATTGGTGGAGGCGGAAGTAGGGCAGAGAGCGAAGTTATAAGAAAATTATCCAATTATCCAA
>JACQJU010000031.1 GCA_016204905.1 Candidatus Gottesmanbacteria bacterium
GAGAATGGTAAGTAGAATCATCTGAAAAATTTCTAATTATTCTAATTTCTAATTGACCTAAATAAATCCCAAGCACCAATCTCCCAATTCAGGCATTGTGTCATTAGTCATTGTTTAGAATAATTAGATCAATTAGGTTAATTAGGTCAATTTATTACCGGCCAAATCTTCTATTTCTTTGCTGATACCAGTCAATAGATTTTTGTAATTCTTTTTTGTTGAAATCTGGGAAGAGAGTATCTGTGAAATAAAGCTCGGAATATTCAGACTGCCAGGGGAGGAAACCTGATAATCTTTTTTCTCCGCCTGTTCTAATTATTATATCTGGATCTGGAATGCCAGCCGTGTCTAAATATTTTGAGAATTCTTCTTGTGTTAATTGGTAATTGGTAATTGGTAATTGGTAATTTCCGGATAATCTTTTAATGGCTCGAAGGATTTCATCGCGGCCGCCATAATTTAGGGCGAAAATGATTGTTATTTTGGTATTATTTTTGGTTTTTTCTAGACTTTTTTTAAGACTAGTTTGTATATTATGAGGAAATTTTGAGGTATCGCCAATAACCCTGAGTTTGGCACCTTTTTTATGAAATATAGCTATTTTTTGGTTGAGGTAATAGTGAAGCAATTTCATCATTCCTTTTACTTCCTTTTCTTCTCTACCCCAATTTTCTGTAGACCAGGCCCAGAATGTAACATACTTTATACCCATCTCTCCTGCTTTTTCGGTAAGTTCTTCCACTATGTGGTCGGCGGCGTATTTATGGCCGGCAAGTGAGGGTAGATGGCGACTTTTTGCCCAGCGACGATTACCATCCATGATGATGGCGATATGATTGGGAATACCTGCCTTGCCGGCAGGCAGGTTGTTAAATTGCTTCATTGTTACATTAAAACAGATGATTTTGGGTTAATCGTGCGCCAATAGATGGATAATTTATTATAATATTTTTAACTTCTTCTATTTCTTTTAATTTTGTAACTATATTTTTTATATTTGGTTTTTCACAAATAAGATGGATATCTTGGCCGGTATTGATAGTAAAGTAAACAGATAATCCCTCACTGCGCCATTTTTTGACTAATTTCATGATTTTTAGTGTTCCTGGGGTCCAGTAGATGAGTGACGGTATTGAGGTAATCATGATGGCATGAAGTTCGAGGGCTTCCGCTTCTAAAAGTTCCCCAAATGTTTGGAAATTTTTTTCTTTTAGAATTTCCTTCATCTTATTAATTTTTTGTGGCATATGGGAACGTCTGACCGGAAAAAAAGGGCTTGAATTTACTAGCTTTTGTCCTTCGGCAGAGGATACATCCTTTTTTCCAACACTTACAATTGCTACAACATCAGCTATAGACCAATAATCTGGCGGATATAAAGATCGTGAATAGGAAGTTTCGCTGGTAACTCCATCGAGCCACTCGACAAAGCCATCTGGGATAGAGCGGCAAGCAGAACCTGATCCTTGGCGAGCGAGAATTGATAATTCTTTTTCTGATAATGAAAGCCCGGCTGCTTTGGCTCCGGCTAAAGATAATGCTGCAAAACCGGATGATGAAGAAGAAAGTCCTGTTCCGGAAGGAAAATTATTTATTGTTACTACCTTGGCTTTCTGGGAAAGATTTGCTAAATTGCGAACTCGATCAAGATGTTTTATAGCTCTATTTCCGTCGTTTGGTTCTTGAACTCCATTAATGGTGACACTATCTTTTCTAGCTGAAGAGTTAAATTCGACAGTTGTGGTGGTCAGTAGATTGCTCAAATTCATAGAAATACTGCCATTTTCTGGAAGACGCAAGACTTCATCTTTTTTACCCCAATACTTAATAAAGGCAATATTTGATGGTGCGATGGCTGTAGATTTCATATTTCAATCCTTACTCCGGGGGCGTTTAGGGAAACTTTGATAACTTTTCCGCCGTTATTTTCTATGGCTTGGGAAACTTTTTCTTTGGTTTCAGGGGAAACTAGAGCAATCATACAATCCCCTCCTCCGGCACCAGAGAGTTTGGCCCCATAGGCTCCGGCATCTCGGGCGGCTTTAATCAGAATATTTAATTTTTCCGTAGAGACACCTAAGTCTTCTAGATAATCCTGGTTATAATTCATAAAAGTACCCAGCCTTTCCCAATCTTTTTCTAATATTGCTTGGTGTGCTTGTTCTACTAAATCCGTAATCCCGTCAAATATTTTATCGATAGCTTCTTTATGGGTATTCATCTTTTCTTTTACCATATTTATTAAACTGACAGTATCGGCTTTTATTCCAGAATAGCCTACGACGAGATCTAAACCTCTGGCTTCAAGTGGTACTATCTTTTTTCCACCGGTTAAAAAGTAGAGAGTACCGCCATAAATTGCCGCAGCAATATCAAATCCTGAGCCTTTTCCTTGAATATCTAATATTGTTTTATAAGAAAGATCAAAAATATCTTTTGAGGAAAGGTTTATTTTAAATAGATCGCTTAATGCTTTGAGGGTGCAGACGGTTGACGCTGAGGAGGAACCGAATCCGAATTGGGAGGAAAATTCGGAATGTGTTTCTATATGAATTCCGCCTTGGAAGGGATACTTATGCCTAAAATTGGCAACGGCTAGTTCGACAAATTTAGCACCTTTTGGAATATCGCCTTTCCCTAAGCTAGATAATGATTTCTTATACCCTTTAATATCTACATCGGGAGCTTCCAATTCAAAAATTGAATCTTTTAGTATCGTAATTGTTACTTGCATCCGTTGGTCCACTGCTGTCACAAGACACGGGTGGTTATAGACTACGGCATGCTCGCCTAAGAGCATAAGTTTTCCCGGTGCTGAGATGGTAATTTTAGCCATTCTCTACTCGCACTCCTTCTTCACCAAGTTTGGTGATAAAAGCTGGTAGATGGTTTTTTTGGGCTAAATTTATAAGTTTGGAAATATCTTCATGATAGGCTAAAATAATACCAGTGGGGCCAGTCTTGCCTCCCCCACCACAGATTTTGGCAGCACCCCCTATTTTTTCTATTTTTCGAATGAGTAATTTGGAAGAATTGCTGACGACCCCTATTTTTTCTAGATTCCTCTCCCCTATCATGATAGTTTTTTTGAGGTCATTTAAGTTAGCTTCTTTTAGACTAATAAGAAGTCTTTTGGTTTGTATTTCCTGATTGGTAAAAATTTCCTCCAGATATTTTGGTTTTTTTCCATAAAGTTGGGCAACAAATCTGACCATTTGGGCGGTTGATTCTCGAGGTTTTCCGGTGTCTATCAGGACAAATTGGGGGATTTTATATGATGCGATGGGTAATTTCCAGATAGATTTCAAAAATTCAAATTCTTTCCGGTACCAGACTAATCCCCCAAAACAGGAGGCGGTATTATCGGCTCCTGATGGATTGGAATGTGTCTTCTTTTCAGCTTTGTAGGCAAGTTCATTTATTTTTAGTGGATCCCAGATTTTCAAAATATGCCTCATTAAGGCTCCGATTAAAGCTACGGCTAAAGCTGCGGAAGAACCAATATGTTTTCCTTCTGGAATCTCGGATTTAAGGGAGATTTTTAGATTTTTTATATCTTTATTAAATGTTTTTTGGAAAAGACTGAGGATATGCTCTATATGATCTTCTGATCCTAATTCAAACTGAAGTGAAGGTTCGATAGTGACATATAGCCTTTTATCAATAGCAGCAACTAAGGCTGGTTTACCATAGACCACGCTGTGTTCTCCCATGAGAATAACCTTGCCTGGGGCGGAGATTGTAATCATAAAATAAGCGTTCAGTTATCAGCGTTCAGTTTTTTTTAACTGTACCCTAGACGCTGACTAACTAGACGCTAAATAATGGGTTTGAACTTTATTCCATAAGGGATGACGCCTTCTGTACCAGCGCTTCTAGTTTTGCGAAGGACTGCTTGGACTTTTTGGCCTATCTTCAAGTTTATACTCTTCCAGTCGGTTAATTGTGCCAAGAATCTCTTTTTATCGATAAACTCGACTAAGACTATGGGATAAGGCGCTTCATTTTCGAAACCAGATGGCGGGACGTACACTTGGCTGTAGGAAATGATTTTTCCAGTTTTGTTTAAAATATTGGCTATCTTTTTTTGGTTACGCCAGATTTTGACGGGAGAGATAGACATATTAATTTCGTAAAATATGAATAACTGCTGTGGCACCGGTGCCGCCAACGTTGTGAGTCAGGCCGATTTGGGCGTCTTTCACTTGTTTTTTGCCGGCGACGCCTCTGAGTTGATTGGTTATTTCTACTATTTGTTTGACGCCTGTTGCTCCGACTGGATGACCGGAGGCTTTCAGACCTCCTGAGGTATTGACTACTAATTTGTTGCCTAGGCGAGTTTTACCTAGGGCAATATTTTTGGCGGCAAGTCCTCTCGGGAAAAAGCCTAGATCCTCCATGGCAATAATTTCGGCAATAGAAAAGCAGTCATGGACTTCGGCAACATCAATATCTTCTGGCTTTAGACCAGATTGTTTATAGGCTTTTTGGGCGGCTTTTTGGGCTGAGGAGAGTGAAGTCAGGTCTTTTCTTTGGGCAAGTCCTAATGTGTCGGTGGCTAGAGCGGAGGCGGTGATCCAAACGGGTTTTATTTTTTGAGTGATTTCATTTTCAGATGATAAAACAATAGCGGCGGCACCATCAGAGACTGGTGAACAGTCTAGGAGTTTCAAAGGAGAAGCAATCAGGGGGCTTTTTAATACCTGATCAACTGTGATGGGGAAAGTAAATTGGGCTTTGCCATTTAAAGAAGCATGGTAGTGGTTTTTGACGCTCACTTGGGCCATTTGTTCCTCTGTGGTGCCATACTTTTCCATATGGGCTCGGGCAATGAGGGCATAAAGGCTGGGAAAAGTAGCGCCTGAGGTTCTCTCTTCATCGCTTCCTGCACCCATAAGAGCACTGGTTGTATCTTCGGGTTTATGATCGGTCATTTTTTCGATACCGACGACTAATACTTTTTTATAAAGAGTTGAAAGAATAGAAGTTACACCGGCATGAACTGCTAGGCCTCCTGAGGCACAAGCGCCTTCGATTTTAAAGGCAGGGATAGTAACTCCTAATTCTTCGGCTACAAAGGCGCCTAAGTGTTCCTGGCCACCTAAGATTCCTGAGAGCATATTACCAACAAATATGGCATCAATTTCTCCTAATTTGAGGTGGGAACTGTTTAGTGCTTCGGTGACCACTTCTTTGAGGAGCACTCGAGGAGAGAGAGACCAGAGTTCGCCGAATTTGGATGTGGATGCTCCTAAAACTGCAACTTTCATAGTTTTTGTTCAAAGCGTAAATATTGAGAATAGGAAATGGTCTGGGTATCTTTGAGGAAACTGGCAAAAAGTGGAGCTAGGCGACGCTTTTTGATAAGAATTGGGGTGGTTTGGAAAATAAAACTATCAGCTCCTGCTCCTGATCCATAGGAAACGAGAAATATTTTTTGTTTGGGTTGGGCAATATCGAGAACAGAGGCTAAACCCAAAAGAGAAGAGGCTGAGTAAGGATTGCCGATATGATCGACTATCAGTGAGGGAGCTAGCTGATCTGGGGTGAAACCTAATCTTTTGGCTACCTCTCTAGGGAATTTGCCATTGGGCATATGGAAAACACAGTAAGAAAAATCTGTGGGTTGGAGATGAGTTTTTTCTAAAAGTCTCTTGGCTGCCCCTAAAACATGGGTAAAATAGGCTGGTTCTCCGGTAAACCTACCTCCATGACTAGGATATCTTATCCCCTCTCGCCTCCAGAAATCAGGAGTATCAGAAGAAAAGGAAGAAAAGTCTAAAATATTAGCAAGGATTTCTTTTTTATCTCCACCTAAAACAAATGCTGCTCCTCCTGAGGCGGCGGTATACTCGAGAGCATCATGGGGTCGGGATTGAGCGGTATCTACACCAATAGTCAGACCGTAAGAAATTTTACCAGAGGCAATAAGACCGGCTATAGCCTGCATGCCGGCGGTAGCTGCTTTGCAAGCAAACTCTAGATCGACAGCAATATAATTATTCCCTAAGCCCAAAAACTCGGCAACGATTGTCGAGGTGGGATTGACGGCATAGGGATGTGATTCTGAACCGATAAAACATGCTTCGAGTAAGTGGGGTGCAATTTGGGCACGAGTAAGAGCAGATATGGCGGATTCGTAAGATAAGGTGACTGAGTCTTCATCTATATTGGGAACGGATTTTTGGCTGACTCCTAGGGATTTTTGGATATCTTCACCATTTTTACCCCAGACAGAAGCTATCTCTTGGGTGGTAATCCGGTATTTGGGGATGTAGGCGCCATAACCAATGATTCCAACGTTATTCATAAGTGATTTAGGTTACTTAAGTAACTTACCTTGTGCTAAATGAGCATGTGCTTTTGCTAAAGATCCTTCTGAAAGAGACGCTAATAGCGATAGCTCTCCTGCTAGAACTACTCCGGCACAAATTTTCGCTAGCTTGTCGGTATCTCCTTTTTCCCCTTTGATACCCAATATAGATAATGACTCTTTTTGGGTTGCGAGTGTTGTTCCGCCACCAATAGTACCTACCATAAGAGATGGTAGATAAACTGAGATATATAAATTGCTATCAATAAGTTCTGTCGTGGTTATTCCGGCACTTCCTTCGACTATATGAGCCAAGTCTTGACCAGTAGCTAGAAAAAGGGCTGATATCATATTGGCGAAATGGGCATTGAAACCTAAAGATCCTGATATGGCACTACCAAGTAAACATTTTCCTAGCCAGACGTCATAGATAGAAGTAGCAGTGGTTTTCAACGTTTCTTTGAGGACCTTTTGGGGAATAACCGCCTCGGCCCAGACTCTTCTGCCTCTTCCGGAAATAATATTGAGCCAGGCAGGCTTTTTATCGATATCAAAGTTCCCGGCTACTGAAAGACATCTGACTCCTGTTTCTGATTCGATGAATTGATTTATCGAAGTGGTGGCGATAGTAACCATATTCATACCCATGGCTTCCTCGGTATCAAAATAAAACCTGACATAAACATATTTCCCAACTACTCTGGTGTCAATTTTTCTAAGATTAATATGGGAGGATGTCTTTTTACTCTGATGATTTAGATCATTGAAGTGTTGGTCGAGCCAAGTTTTAAATTCGAGGCTCTGCCGTAGCCCTTCTGTTTTAAACACGGGACCACGAGTGGTGCCTACTTCTTCTACAAAGACACTGGCTCCCCCACTTTCTGTTATTGCTTTGCAGCCTCTATTGACTGAGGCTATCAAGGCGCCTTCTGTAGTTGCCAAGGGAACATAATAATTTTTAATTTTTAATTTTAAACCTGCCTCGCCGGCAGGCAGGTTTTTAATTTTTATCGGGCCGGCGATGCCGAGGGGAATTTGGGCAGCGCCAATCATATTTTCACAGTTTCTGCTAGTTGCTTTGGCCTCATCGATAGTAAATGAGCCAATATTATCTAGGCTCAATGATAATTTTTTTTCGATAAATACTCTTCTATCTTTGACTGATTTAAAATCTTTGAGTTTCATAGTTCCTTCATTCTAATTTAAACGGGCCCTGCCACTCGGCAGCCCCACAGCCACCCACCCGCCTACCGGCGAGGCAGGCAAGGGGACCCCGGCCGTGGGGCTCCCCGCCTCGTGTCACCCGTTTTTTAAAATTATTGTCAGTTGGCTGATCATATAAAAGGTATTCTAAAAACTCCAATTCGATACATAAGCAGTCCATATAGTCCAAATAGAGGCGCAACTATCAACGAGATACCCATAATTTTGACAAGATCAAGCTTGAGGGAGAAACGGAGCGTCAAATAATACATAACTAACTTCCAAAAAAGCAAAGCCAGAGAAAAGGCGATAAAAATGAGGCTGAAGACTTGACCTGGAGCGCTCAGAGTTCGAGGAGGAGGAAGCAAAAGATAACTAATTGATGTGACAAAAAACCAGATAATAGTGGGGATAAGGCTATAAGACCAACTCAAAAATATACCCTTGAGATTGGCAGAGCCACCAAATAATTTGCCTAGTTTATAAAGCAGTAGTATGGAAAAGAGAAATCCCAAAGCGGCAAAAAATATTAAACGATTGAGTTCCAGTGTCAGAAGATAAGGATTTCTTATACCTTTCCTGATAGCGGAGGCGAAGGAAAAATAAATAAAAGCCAGGAGAAAGATAAAGATTGATTGATAAACCTCCTCCCCTTTGGATAATTTACGAAAAGCGATATAGGGAGAGTTGATGAGGGTGGCCAGATTGCGAGTAAAAAGGATAAAAAGTTTGAAGAGATGGATACTCATGTCAGAAACCAAACTGGAGTAGAGAGGCGAGTTTAACGACTAATGAACCTAAAAGTAGATAGATAAAAAAGGAAGCAAAAGAAGAAGTGATAAAGAGAGCCTTCCAGGGTCTTTTTTTCACGTGGGGAGTGATCCTTTTGTAAAGAACTGTGAGAGGACCGACTCTCTGGGGAGCAACGATAGCTACTTCGGTCATACGCTCGACTAGTTTTTGGTAAAGTAAATCTTTCATGGTTCGGCTTCGCTCACCACTTATATGAAAGCAGCACTGAAAGCTTTGCGAGCTCTAAATAATTGACTCTCAGCGCTTTTGAAGGAAATAGATAATTTTTGGGATATTTCTTCCACTGAATAACCATAGATATATTTCAAGCTCAATATTTTATGGTAGTGGGGAGAAATGCGGGCAAAAGTTTCTTTGATTTTGGCTTTGAGGAGTTCTTCATCTAACTTATCTTCGGGGCCATAAAAAGTAGACAGTAGAGGTTCGATTTCGGGAATTTGAGAGAAAAAGATATTCTTGAGTTTCTTTTTGCGATAAAAGTCGATAATTTTATGATTGGCAATACTACAAATATAGGTATAAAGTGAAGACTGGTAGGCAAAGTCCCTCAGGGCTTCGATGGTGGCCATGAAGGTATCCTGCAAGATCTCTTCGGCATCATGGTCGCTATTTAACTTCTTTTTGATATAAGAATAGAGCTTGGGTTTATAAAGAGTATAAAATCGTCGAAGAGACCTATCGTCTACAATCAATATACCTTCTATGAGTTCTCTATCTTGATGCATAGAATTATGTACTTTTAGTCGGATTTTCTTTCTTAATCATGTTTGTCTGATAATATTAAAATTAATTAGTTCTTCCAGTGATTTTTGTAAAATATTGGTTATATTTTTATTTTTGAGATTAGCATTTATATCTTTTGTTAGACTATTATAATACTTATTAAAAGAGTTTAATCCACTAGATAGTTTAATTATTTTTTGCACCTCTTTAAGATCATCTAAACCAGCTTTTGGACTTCCCCATAAGGACAAAAACTTTTTTCTGTCAATCGATTGTAGTTGGGATAATGTTTTGATGATGAGTAAATTCATCTTGCCTTCTTTCATATCGCTAGTAATGTCTTTGCCGAGAGTTTTTGGAACACCAAAAACTCCTAAGAGATCATCCTGTAACTGATAGGCTATACCTATTTTTAGGCCAAGATTACTTAAGGTATGTAGCTCTGAGTCATTGGCACCAGCTAATAAGGCACCAATTAATAATGGTTTTTCTACAGAATATTGAGCTGTTTTTAGTTCCATCATTTGAAGCGCTTCTTTGGCGGTTTTCACGGTGAAGATATCCATTATTTGCCCAGTGATTACTTCATTTTTCATCTGGGAAAATAACTTCGTTACACCTTCCAGGTGGCCGAATGCCTGCCTGCCGGACAGGCGGGGACTCCTGGAAGGTGAAGCTGAATAAAATAATTCATCAGCCCAAGAGAGAGCCAGGTCTCCTGCTAAAATAGAGAGGTTTAATCCTAAGCGAGGATTATATTTATTTTGGAAATATTTGTAGGTTGTGGCTTTTCCTCTCCTCAATATAGATTGATCCATAATATCGTCGTGGATAAGAGCCCAAGTGTGGAGGATTTCTATAGCGAGGCAATAGTTTTGGATGCGCACGCTCCCGGTGTGTTTTTTCTTTTGGGAAAATCCTTGATAGCTGTAATAAAGGAGTGCTGGTCTGATCCTTTTGCCGCCGGAAAGGGTAAGGGAAGCAATTTGATCTCCTACTTCTCTGACAATCGGAGGATATTTTGTCAGTTCTTGCCTTTTGAGGCTAAAAAAATCTCTCAGAGCCGGAGTAAAGAGTTTATTGAAATCTGATAATAGAGAATTCATATGTAAGAATTTGATCCCTGATTATAATACCGATTCCCCTATTTGACAAACAATTTAGCTTTACCTAGACTGGAAGTATGCCCACACCCACACCTTGTCCTACCGGAGTAGAGGTATGCATTGCTGATTTTTTTGCTCCGGCTCGGAAGTTTGGCAATTTGGGAGAAATGGTCAGCATTTTATCTAAAAATATAGTTTTGGTAGCCGGGGTGATCTTTTTTATATTGATACTGATTGCAGGGTTTGGGGTGATATCGGCGGCAGGATCAGAGGATGCCCAAAAGATGGAGAAAAACAAAGGCTACTTGACTTATGCGGTGATTGGCTTTGTAATAATATTTGGAGCTTACTGGGTATTACAAATTATAAATGCCGTAACTGGAGGCGCTTTGGGAGATATATTTCAATAATGCTTATTGCTGATTGCGCAAACTCTATAATCGGATGTATCAGTCCTCCACCTGGTGTAAAAGCTTTGCCCACACCGGGTAAAGAGGGAGAGTTGGTGCTAGGTCCAATCATAGGTCTTCTAAATATAGTTTTTAATATTCTTTTTATCGTGGCTGGACTTTATGCTTTTTTTAATCTGATTGCGGCGGGATTTGGATTTATCAGTGCCGGAGGAGATGCCAAAGCGGTGACTGCTGCCTGGAACAAGATACAGCAGACATTTTTGGGGATTATCATCATCGTGGCTTCATTTTTACTCTCGGCGGTGATAGGGTATATCATCTTTGGCAATCCGGTTTATTTCTTGCAACCAAAGTTATTTATAAAATGAATAGATGAAAAAACTGCTGAAGAAATTTTTCTCTTATTTTTTACTTATTCTAGTTTTTACTATCTTTCAGCCACATTATTTTAGTCTTGTTCAGGCATTAACCAAAGAAGACTGTGAAAAAATAGAGAGATCTGAAGCGAGAGCAGCCTGTTTAAACAATTTACCGGAATTAGACAGTCAGCAATTAGGTTGTGGGCCAGGCTTTGGACCTTTTGCTAGTTTTCTTTGTGATAAAGGCAAAGATACTGAAGTAGGCGGTATTTTTAATAATTTTGTATCGAGAATATTGGGATTTCTGACTATCATAGCTGCTCTCTATTTCTTCTTCCAGTTTGTGACGGCGGGTATAGCCTGGGTGGGAGCGGGTGGAGACAAAGCCAATGTGGAAGCAGCGAGAAGTAAGATCATGAATGCGATTATAGGTATAGTGGTAGTAGCTTCTGCCTGGGTACTAGTGGGAATTATTGGGTTTTTTGTGGGTATACCAATACTGAATCCGGGATCGATTATAGATGATCTTAGGCTTAACCCAACTCCTCCGTGAGGGATGAGAAATTTATGAGAATGGTAATAGTTTTAATTATTTTATTTCTGTTTCCTTATTTAAGTCACGGCACCAGTACTTATGCTGCGAATTGTACTGATCAAACTTGCATAGATAATCCCTGTAATCCTTTTTGTGTGCAGTGTGGAGGATGTCGTGACCCGGATAAAAGCGGGGTATGCAATCCGATAATACCCGGCCTTTGTGGGACGAGTAATGTCGGGCCTAAGTTTGGGGGTCTGATCACCAGTCTGGTATCTGTCTTTTTGATCATCGCGGCGATATTTGCACTACTTAATCTCCTCTTGGGTGGTTTGGGTTGGATCACATCGGGTGGGGATAAAGCTGGAGTGGATGCAGCCAGATCGAGGATACAAAATGCCATACTGGGTCTTTTTATAGTGGCTATCTCCTGGACAATATTTATTTTTGTGACGGGATTTTTGGGTATAACTGCTGGAGGGCCGGGGTTCCGGATCAATCTACCGACCCTTTTTTAATAACGACTTGACAAGTGGAAAAAAATTGGAGATACTGGATTTATATGAAGAAATTTTTGGTCTTGGTTGAAATTGTTGGATTCTCTCAGTTGGGGGCGGGTGTGGTGTTGGCACAAAGCCCTCTACCGACTATAATCATTTCCCCTCCAGCAAATTTGAAATTTGTCAAGCCTGAGTCAATAATTTCCTCGCTCATTGGTTTAATACTCATTATTGCTTTCTTAGCGGCGTTTTTATACCTGGTTTTGGGAGGAATAAAGTGGATTACATCTGGTGGGGATAAAGCTGGAGTAGATGCGGCTCGC
>JACQJU010000038.1 GCA_016204905.1 Candidatus Gottesmanbacteria bacterium
GTACCTAATTATAAAATATAAAGTTTAAATTATAAATAAAAAGCGCGAGATTGGCGCGCTTAAAATCTGGTTATTAGAAATTTATTCTGCTTTCATCCATGCCGGATCGGTTTCTCTTCTGTGTTGTTCAGCTCTTTTTAGATCTTCTTCTGCAAGTATTTCTTGTTGAGACATACTATCTCTAAGCACTTTTCTTGCCTGCCGTAATAACTCAAAGCCACTTGTACTCTCGAAAACAGTCATAGGGTTAACTAGGGGGGACCGTGGAAGCGGTGGTCCTTTAACGTCTTGTTCTTTTGCTTCCAAGGCTGCCTTCCGAACTCTCTCAGCTTCGGCGGATTCATCCCCTGTTTCTGGGCGGAATACTTCGGTAGCAACCATATGATTATTAGCTTACTACTTCGCCTTCTTGGACATCTTTTTTATCTTCTTTTTTCTTTTTTTCGCCATTTTCCGTTTCTTCCTTTTTATCTTCACTTGTGGCTTGAGCTTGATCAGGTTGTCCTTGATACATGGCTTGGCCGACTTTTTGTAATGAGTTGGATAGATCAGAAGTTTTGGCTTCTAGATCTTCTTTGCTGCCAGTTTCCAGTATACCTTTGAGAGCAGTGATTTTCTCTTCGACTTCTTTTTTGACATCGGCGGCGACTTTGTCTCCAGCATCTTTGAGAGATTTTTCTGCCGTATAGATCATATTATCAGCATGATTTCTAGCCTCTATCTTTCCCTTTTTCTCGGCATCTTCGGAGGCATGAGTTTCGGCTTCTTTGGTCATTTTTTCTATTTCTTCCTTGGATAATCCGGTAGAAGAAGTGATTCTGATACTTTGGGATTTACCAGTGGCTTTGTCTTTGGCGTGGACATTTAGTATGCCATTGGCATCGATATCAAACATGACTTCTACTTGAGGTACTCCGCGGGGAGCAGGAGGAATACCAGAGAGAATAAATCTACCTAGAGATTTATTATCAGCTGCCATGGGTCTTTCTCCTTGGAGGACATTTATCTCCACAGAGGTTTGGTTATCGGCAGCGGTGGAAAAGACTTCCGATTTGGACGTAGGAACTGTAGTGTTTCTAGAAATTAGGGGTGTAGATACGCCACCAAGAGTTTCAACTCCCAATGTTAGTGGTGTAACGTCTAAGAGAACGACATCTTTCACTTCACCAGTGAGTACTCCCGCTTGTACAGCAGCTCCGATTGCGACTACTTCATCGGGATTGACTGATCGATTGGGTTCTTTGCCAAAGAATTTTTTGACCGTTTCAAAAACCTTGGGCATACGAGTCATACCGCCGACTAAGACTATTTCATCTACTTTATCTTTACTGATTTTGGCATCTTTGAGGCAGTCTTCCACAGGTTTGATGGTTTTTTCGATAAGATCACTAATTAACGACTCTAGTTTAGAGCGGGTAAGCTTCATTACGAGATGAAGCGGTCCTTCTTTGCCTTGGGTGATAAAGGGAAGATTTATTTCTGCTTCCACACTGGTTGAGAGTTCAATTTTGGCTTTTTCGGCGGCATCACGCAGACGCTGTAGTGCTTGTGGATCTTTGCGCAAGTCTACGCCATTTTCTTTTTTAAATTCATCGGCTAGATGATCTAATATCACTTTGTCGAAATCATCTCCTCCTAAATGGGTATCACCATTGGTAGCTTTCACTTCATAAACACCCTCACCGAGTTCCAATACAGATATATCAAATGTACCGCCTCCAAGATCATAAACTGCGACTGTGTGGGCATGCTTTTTATCCAGACCATAAGCAAGAGCTGCAGCAGTAGGTTCATTTAATATTCTTTTGACAGTAAGACCGGCTATTTCTCCGGCTTGTTTGGTGGCTTGACGTTGGGCGTCATCAAAATAAGCAGGTACGGTGATGACTGCTTCGCTTACTTTGTCTCCTAAATAGGCTTCGGCATCAGATTTAATTTTCTGCAATATCATGGCGGAGATTTCTTGGGGTGTAAATGTTTTTCCTCCTACCTCAACAACAGCCATGTTGTCTCTTCCGGCTTTGATAGTATAGGGAAGCCATTTCATATCTTGCTGGACGGATTTATCGTTAAATTTGCGTCCCATCAATCTTTTTATGGAAAAGATAGTTGATTTGGGATTGATGACCATCTGACGTTTGGCCACGTCCCCCACTATCCTCTTGATAGGATCTACTACTGAGGGGATAACATTACGCCCCTCAGCGCTATGGATGACTTTGGGACTGCCTCCCTCCATAACTGCGACACAAGAATTGGTTGTACCAAGATCGATACCGATAATTTTTGCCATAATTATTACCTCCTTATATAAATTCGAATATCGAAATTCGAAATCCGAAACAATTAATTACTACCTAATTGCTACTTAATTTACTATCAGTTATCTTTTTCTTCCACACCTTTACTTGGGCGACTCTTATTACTTTATTGTAGAGCTTATATCCTGGTCTCATCTCATCTAGGACCTCATCTTCATTTTGACCTTCAACTACTTCAACACATTCCATCTCTAAAGGATTAAACTTTTTACCTATCACTTCTATTTTAACTACTCCTTCTTCTTTTAAAACGTCTCGAAAACTTTTAATTGCCAATGTCAGACCCTGGTCTTTGAGATGTAATTCTGCCTGCTCTAGTGTATCTAAAACAGATAAGAGCTTAACAATAATAGTCTCTGCTGCATATTTACTAGAATCTTGAATTTTGGTTAACGTTCTTTTTTCCAGATTCTGATAATCAGCAAGCGCTCTTTTCCAATTATTGTTTAACTCTTCAATTTGTTTTTTTAA
>JACQJU010000040.1 GCA_016204905.1 Candidatus Gottesmanbacteria bacterium
AATTATGAAAAATAATAATTGTAGAGCAGGAGTCAATGGAGGATTTTATGATAAAGAAGGAAATCCAATCGGATTGTTTATGAGTAATAATAATTACTTAGGCGATATACTGGTGAACCATCCTTTTTTTAATGGATTTTTTGTGGGGATTGATGATGGAGGACTAGCTATAGAAGGAGAGAAACTTCCGGAAAGGGGTTATTCATTTATTCTTCAGTCGGGACCTCTGATGGATGGCTGGAAACCCACTAAGTTGTCGATCATAAATGATGAGGCGGCAAGAAGAGTGGTTGTAGTGGAGACTACGCGCAAAGTCAAAGAGGGTTATATAGGTGAAAAATATTTTATGGTCTTGTACGATCCTGACTCGCATTTTTCTGGGCCATATTTATCTCAAGTACCGCTTATTTTAGCCAAATTACAAGAACAAATGGGTACTCAAATTACGCTATCACTTAATCTGGATGGAGGAGGAGCATCGGCTTTCTATAATGACAATATAAAACTGGAGGAGCTAAGCCCGGTCGGAAGTTTTTTTTGCCTACTCTAAATAAGGTATAATCAGCAAAACAATGGATATCTATCAATTTATTACTTCGGCCTTTGCCCAATATGGGTACATAATAATTTTTCTGGGAGCCTGTCTAGAAAGTATTCTTGTTTTGGGTTTTATATTGCCCGGTGGTGTAGTGGTACTGTTGGGAGGCTATTTTGCCAGTCAAGGGCAGCTATCACTCACCATAGTTATATTTCTTGCTTGGATGGGGATGTTTATAGGAGATATGTTAAATTATTTATTGGGCAAAGGAAGTTTTGTAAATTTTTTCCAGAAATTTATAAAATCAAATCAGTTTACCGAAAAGAAAAAACTGGCTCAGAAATATATCAATGAGTATGGTGGATACTCTATATTTTATTCTCATATCATAGGCCATCTGCGGTCGGTTATCAGTTTTACAGCCGGAGCTGTAGGTTATCCTTGGAGAAAATTTGTGGGAGTAGTCATAGTAGCATCTTTGATCTGGAGTGTTATATTTTCGGCAATCGGATATTTTGTGGGAAATACCACTGTGGGAGTAAGAAATATAAGTGAGAGAACAACTATCATCACACTGGCGATAGCAACTATTATGATCGGTTTGCATATTATACAAAAATTAATAGTGAAAGTTAGTAAGAAAATTTGAACCCTCAATATGGGAGATTATGCGGTAAGTTATACTCCGAGAAGTCTAGATAGAGATCCACCTAACTTTTTAGAAAAGTCGAAAAAAAAGAAAACCATAATCGTTTTTGCTCTATTTTTGGCTTTTATATATTTTTTATATAGAAGTGGATTTCTAGAGAATTTAAATGTATTAAATATAGGTAATAAGGAGGCCAAAAAAGACAAATTAATTGCGGATTTACAAAAAATTATATCATCTTCTGGGGGTACTTTTTCGATATATATTTATGATATTAATGCTAAAGAAGGTTTTGGGATCAATGAGCGGATGGTCATAAGAGGGGCGTCCTTAAACAAAATACCGATACTGGCTAGTTTGTATACCATGGTAAACCAAGGGAAGATAGATCTAGAAAAGCAAATTGTTATACAAAAAGAAGATATGCAAGATTATGGTACGGGAAGTATAAGATATGATAAACCGGGTACACTATATTCCTTAAAAACGCTAGCTCGACTGATGATGGAAAAATCTGATAATACGGCGTCGCATCTTTTGGGTAAAGTAATAATAGGTGAAGACAAAGTACAGGAAATGATCAATAAATGGAATCTGACTCAAACTGATATGGCAGAGAATAAAACTTCAGCTTATGATCTAGAGATAATAATGACCAAAATTTATAATGGGGAAATTACTAACCAGGCTTTATCCGCTGAAATGCTAGACTTCATGTACCAGACAGATTTTGAGGATAGAATAACCCTGGGTGTGCCAAAAGAGATAAAAGTCTACCACAAAACTGGTGATGAGGTAGGAAAAATACATGATGTAGCCATAGTTGACCTGCCAGGAAGACCATACTATTTAGCCGTTTTGACAACAGATATGGCTGATGAGAAAAAAACTAAAGAAGCGATTGCCAAGATATCAGAACTGGTATACGCCTATATGAAATAATTTAGGAAGGAAGGGTGGCGATGAGGGCTGGGCGGACTGGGGGAACTTCTTCCTCTTTTGACGGTTTGATATCAAGTGGATGGGTAAGAGCGACTTTGAGTACCTCATCCATATGTTTGACATAGAAGAATCTGAGATCTTTTAGGACATATTTTGGTAATTCTTCCAAATCTTTTTTGTTTTCCTTGGGCATGATGATGGTTTTGATACCAGCTTGGTGGGCAGCTATTACTTTTTCTTTCACTCCGCCAATCTCTAAGACTCTACCTCTGAGTGTGACTTCCCCGGTCATGGCGACATCTTTTCTGACGGCTATTTTGGTGAGAGCGGAAACTAGGGCTGTAGTAATAGCAATACCAGCAGAAGGTCCATCTTTGGGGACAGCACCTTCGGGTATATGGACGTGGATGTCAAGCTTGTGGAAAAACCTTTCGCCTAAACCAAATTGTTTGAAACGATTTCGGATGTAAGAAAGAGCTGCTTTGCAGGACTCCTGCATCACTTCACCTAATTGTCCAGTCAAGAGGATATTTCCCCGACCAGGCATCAGTCCGACCTCGATGAATAAAATTCCTCCGCCTGCTTCTGTCCAGAAAAGACCTGTCGACATACCCACGTCATCTTTTTTCTCGGCTAGGTAGGCTGTAAATTTGGTAGGTCCTAAGAATTTGTGAAGATTGGTGGGATTGACGATAATCTTTTTAGTCTTACCCTCGACTATTTCACGAGCCGATTTCCTCATGATTGTGGCGATTTCTCTCTCAAGAGAGCGGACTCCTGCTTCTCTGGTGTATTTTCTGATAATCTGGTGAAGTGCCCTTTCGCTGATAGTTACTTGATCAGTCTCCAAGCCATGGGCTTCGAGTTGTTTTTTGACTAAGAAATCGCGGGCGATATGGAATTTTTCATCCTCTGTGTATCCGGGAAAATGAATAATCTCCAATCTATCCCGAAGAGCTGGAGGTATAGTATCTAAGACATTGCAGGTAGTGATAAACATCACTTCCGAAAGATCAAAAGGAACTTCCAAGTAGTGATCAGAAAAAGAATGATTTTGTTCTGGATCTAGGGCTTCAAGTAGAGCAGCTGAGGGATCGCCTCTAAAATCTGTGCCTACTTTGTCTATTTCATCGAGCATAAAGACTGGATTTTTGGTGCCGGCTTGTTTGATACCCTGAATTATGCGTCCGGGAAGGGCCCCGACGTAGGTACGTCTGTGACCTCTTATCTCGGCTTCATCTCTGATACCGCCCAATGAGATTTTGACAAATTTCCTGCCTAAGGCTCTAGCTATAGATTTGCCTATAGATGTTTTTCCTACACCCGGTGGTCCTACAAAACAGAGAATGGTAGGTACTGTGGCTTTTACTTTAGGTTTTGATTTGCCATTTCCGTTGATCTCTTTTTTAGCATCATCTGAAGCGGCTTTGGTTTGTTTCAATCTCAAAACTGCTAAATATTCTAAAATCCTCTCTTTCATTTTTTTGAGGCCGAAATGATCTTGGTCGAGTATTTTGGCGGCTTCCCCGATATCAACTCTACTTTCTGTTTGCACAGACCAAGGAAGATCTACTAACCAATCCAAATAATTGCGCAAATAAGAGGCTTCAGGATTGTATGCGGACATTTGGGCGAGTTTTCCAAGCTCTTTTAGGGCTTTTTCTTCTACTTCTTTGGGCATGCGGGCTCTTTTTATTTTGTCCTGGAGTTCCCTAATTTCACGATTTTCGTTTTCCTCGCCCAATTCTTTTTCGATAGTTTTGAGTCTTTCGCGCAGTACTGTTTCTCTGACAGATTTGTCAAATTTTTCCTGAGTTTTGGAGGCGATCTTTTTTTCTATTTCTAATATTTTTACTTCGTGACTGAGAAAGTCTGAGATCCTAGTTAGTCGGTCACGGACATTTCTGGTTTCGAGAAGTAGCTGTTTTTCTTGTGGTTTGATATCCAAAACTGAAGCAATATGATTGGATAATTCGGGAGCACCCAAACCAGACATAATATTCATGAAAGAGAGAAAGTCTATGGATTTACCTAAATTGACGGCTCGTTTCAGTTCTGTAGTCAGATGGTTGGAAAGGGCCGTGATTTCATCTGAGGCTGTATATTCGTCTACTACTTCAGAAACTTTGCCTAGGAAATATGGTTCTGTAGATTCATAGGAGACGATATCTACTCTGGCGATACCTCTAACTAGAGCGTTGATTTCGCCATCAGTTTTTAAAAGTCTTTCAATCCTGGCGATGGTACCGATGGAATATAGATCATGGGGGTGAGGTTCGTGGACGTGGGGATTTTTTTGCATGGTGAGTATCACTAATCTATCAGTAGAAAGATTGGCAGCCTCGATGGCTGATAGGGATTTGGGTCTACCAAAAGTGAGCACAATCTCGGTATTGGGGAAGACTACTCCGTCTCTGATCGGAACTATGGGAAGTATTTTATCTTTTGGATTGGTAGGCGTTACATTCATAACGGATTAGCAGTTTATCACCATAAGTGCTAACTGTCAAGCCTTCGTCTGACTCAGGCTAAAGACTCTATACTATTATACAAACTCGCCAATGAGCTTTGTCAATACTTCCTTGGATACGGGCGCACTATCAACCAATGAAGTTTCGGCGATTTGTGGTGTTTGTTCCTCGTAAGTAGGTTTCAGTTCACGGTAAAAAACGCCGACGGGAATTTTTTCTGTCCACTCGAGTGCTTTTTTATACGCTTCTGCCCTATCGTCGGCTTTGTAATCTTCCGGCAAATTATAAATATGGTCTCTATACCATTGGTATGTGTTTACATGGTTGAAAGTAACACAAGGTTGAAATATATCAACAAAAGAGAGACCGGGATGTTTGATGCCTTCGACAATCAGGTTGGTAATAGAAGGAATATCGCCGGCAAAGCCTCGGGCGACAAAAGTAGCACCGGCGGCAATGGCAATAGATAGGGGGTTGATGGGTTCTTCTATGGAACCTGCTGGAGTGGATTTGGTTTTAAATCCTTTTTGGGCCGTGGGGGCGGTCTGTCCAGTAGTTAGACCATATACTTGATTATCATGCATAATGATAGTCAGATCGATATTTCTTCTGGCGGCATGGACAAGATGATTGGTTCCTTCGCCTAGAGTATCGCCGTCCCCGGCTATGACTAAGACTGGTAATTTGTGATTGGCTAGATGTAACCCCTCGGCTACGGGAATAGGTCGGCCGTGAAGAGTCTCAAAAGCATAAGATTTCAGGAAATTGACCATATGACCGTGACAGCCTACGCCGTAGACAGCTACAAAATCGGCAGGAGTCCAACCGAGGGAACGTATGGCATTTTTGATACCTGCCCAGATACCAAAATCACCACAGCCAGGACACCAGTTAGGTTGACAGGGAGTTTTGAAAGGATCAGACATAAATTTATTAATTTCTAATTATTCTAAT
>JACQJU010000043.1 GCA_016204905.1 Candidatus Gottesmanbacteria bacterium
AAAGAAAACTAAAAAGCAACCTAAAAGCTTTAGAAGCAGTTTCTAAAAGAACGGGCACCTGGAGGATGTATATTTCAACAAACCCCGGATGCCCGAAAACTATGGACTTTCAGTCGTAGCTGGCCATGATGGTCTCCGCCTCTTTCAAGGCGGCCGCCTTTTCGGCCAGCTCGCCGGCTGGCGGGCCGGCAACCCTGTGTTCCAGCTCGCCGCGCTCGGCCAGCCAGCGCAGGAATTGCAGGTGAGCCATTTTCGGTTCACCTGGCTCCTGATCGAACTTTTGGGTCATCTCGACCCTCCTTGAAAATAACTTTTACAGAAACAGGCTGATTAAAGCCTATTTCTGATCAAGTTACAAAGCATTGTAACAGCTGGATTCAAGTTGCTAACGCAACAGATCTTCAAAAACTTCAAATGGAGTCAGGTATTTTAACACCTTTCTGGGTCTGCCATTTAAAGAGTCTTGAGCCTCTTTAATCTCTTTTCTTTGGATTTTGTTAAAGTCAGTGCCTTTAGGAAAATATCTCCTGATTAAACCATTAGTATTTTCATTAGTGCCTCTTTCCCAGGGAGATTGAGGGTGGGCAAAGTATACCTGGATTTTGGTTTGTTTGGTAAACAGTTGATGCTCTGACATCTCTTTTCCTCTGTCATAGGTAAGTGAGAGTTTCATTTGACTTGGAAGCTTTTTGGTTTCCTTGGCAAAAGCCTTCCTAACAGCTTTGGCATCTTTTTCTCTTAATGGGACAAGAATGGTGGTTCTGGTAGTTCTTTCAACTAATGTTCCTAAGGCGCTTTTTTTGTCTTTGCCAACAATTAAATCTCCTTCCCAATGTCCCGGAACAGATCTGTCTTCAACCTCTTTAGGTCTTTCCTCAATGGAGATCATATTGGGTATTTGGCCTCGTTTGGAGTGGGTATTGCCTCTTTTCCGCCGCAGTCTCCTCTCCTGCCTGAGACAAGACAAAAGTTCTTTCCTTAACTCACCTCTTGGCAATACATACAGGTAAGTGTAGATTGATTCATGTGATATATGCATAGATGAGTCAGAAGGATACTCTAATTTGAGCCTGTTGGCAATCTGTTCAGGTGACCAGTGCTTTCTTAAACCTGTTTGAATATATTCTTCAAGCACAGGGTTGTTTAAAATCTTTCTGGGCTTTTTGGAAATATGTTTTCTCTCTTCAACAAAAGCCTGTGAAGTTAATGCTCTGTAACCTGATCTGCCTAATTTACCGTTAGAAATCTCCCGGGACAGAGTAGATTTATGCCGTCCCATAGCTTTGGCAATTTCACCTAAACTACCACCTCTTAAAAGTAACTGACTTAATGTCTCACGCTCGTAAATGGTTAAATGTTTGTAACTTTTCATCTGCAACGGTCGAGTATATCAAACTCTTAATCGTTGCGCTTACACTTTGAACCCAAGACAGTTCTGTATCTATTATACAAACTATAGGATCTGAGCACAACCGAAGTAGCCAAACCTGTAGATGATGATTTAAGCCAGTTCTGAAGATATAATTTTTTTGTAGAATTTTCCACTGTCCTTTATTATTCTTTTTTGAGTGTCATAATCTGTGTAGAATACCCCAAATCTTTGGATCAAACCTTCTTGCCATTCAAAGTTATCCATGAAGGACCACAATAAAAAACCTTCAACAGGTGAACCATTTTGTATAGACTGACTTAAAACCTTTAGATGATCCCTGAGGAACTTTAATCTTTTGTTATCCTTAACCCTACCAGCAATGAGCTTATCTTTAAAAGCTGCACCATTCTCTGTGATATAAATCTTTTTAATATCAAAGGCTTTTAACCTTTCTAAAACCTCGCTTAGTCCTTTTGGGTAGATAGCCCAACCAAAGTTTGTTTTTTGAACCCATTTTGGGGTTGAAAAAGAAAAATTTAAAGGAGGATTTGAATTTGAATATTCAACCCAGGCAGAGGTGTAATAATTTACACCCAAAAAATCTGTTTTAGCTGAGATAATTTTTAAATCATAGGGCATAATTTGAGAAAAATAGCTCCCATATATTTCCAACAAATCTTGTGGATAACTACCCTTATAC
>JACQJU010000037.1 GCA_016204905.1 Candidatus Gottesmanbacteria bacterium
TATTTTAAAGATGATAATCTGCTAGTCATAGAATTATCCAAGAAACCATTTGAATATGCCGAGATGATGGATGATTTTGTAGTGCATTACACAAAAAAAAATGAACCAGTATTAATCGAGGTCTTGGATGCCACTCGTTTCCTGAAAGAAACTAACAAAGTATTACCCCGTGACGTTCGAAGACAAATTTTTTCTGTCTAAGGTACTTATTTTCTCATCTTAGGATTATCCAACCAAGCTAGGGCGTCTTTGGCATCGTCAAAATGGGGAGAAACTTTGCCCGCTTTTACATCTTCTTCCGCTTCTTTTAATGCTTTTATCAGATATGGGGAAGGTATTTCAGGTTTCCTAAACGTAATTGTTTTTTTCTCTATAAATTCCCGGAGCTGCGCATTTATTACATCAGACAGACTTACGCCTATTTCAGCGGCTATTTTCTGTGCCTTTTTTTTGACTCGAGGGTCTATCTTCGCATTTACGATAACTGTATTCATACTTCGACTCCGCTCAGTATGATCCTGAGTATATCGAACGGATCATATATACGTAGTATATACTTTATATATACATATGTCAATCAATAAAACTAATAACGCCTATAGTATGATTTAGTACTATTACTACAGGTCTCCTTGTGGATAAATTGTCCACAGCCTATAATTTAATAAGTTCCAAGATATGCCTTGAAATACTTCCTTAAGCACAAACTTGACGGCCTCCTTTTATTCAGGGTATAACGGATGTAACGAATGAGAACGAATTTAACAAATACGAATAAAACCTCAATACTCTATCCCCAGCTTTCCTATAAATTGCAAGGTCTATTTTTTAAAATAGCTAATCAATATGGTCTAGGTCTCAAGGAAAAACTCTACCACGAAACATTAAAGGATTATTTAAATGAATTGCAAGTCGCCTACGAGCATGAAAAACAGATACCGATCTTTTCTTGGAGGGACGGAAGAAAAATATCAGTATATATCCCAGATTTCATTATCGCAGACAAAATAATTCTTGAAATAAAATCTGAACCATTTTTAACTCGAATCTTTTATAATCAAATATACTCTTATTTGCGAGTTACAAAATACGAATTATCTTACATAGTAAATTTCGGCGAGGAAAAAATTAACACTAGAAGACTTATATTTACTAATGATCGTAAGCCTCATCTAAATTTCAAACCGAAGTGAATATTTACAGAATCTTCTCTTTCTGATATACTTCGTTTACCTCGGAAAATACTGAGGGAGTTGGCGCAAAACGGCAACGAATTCCTCCCAAATTCGTATTCGTTTCATTCGTCAAAATTCGTTAAATTTGTTCCCATGGCTAAAAAAGTAAAAACGATACTTAAACTCAATCTCTCAGCCGGAGTAGCCACTCCCGCTCCTCCAGTGGGACCAGCGCTTGGTCAACACGGCCTGCCTATCATGGATTTCGTCCGGGCCTACAACGAAAAAACGGCCAAGCAAAAAGGACAAATTATTCCCGCAGTTATCACTGTTTATACTGATAGGACTTTCTCTTTTATCACCAAACTGCCCCCAGTCGCCGCCCTCATCAAACAAAAACTCAATCTCGAAAAAGGTTCCGGTAAAGCTTCCCGCGAAGACGTGGGTAAACTCACCCAAGCACAAATAGAAGAAATAGCCAAAGATAAACTGGGAGATCTCAATACCGATAATCTTGAGGCAGCCAAAAAGATAGTTGCAGGAACAGCAAGAAGTATGGGAGTGAAAACCGAAGGATAGCACGGATTTGGAACGGATTTCCACGGATCCGTGTTTATCCGTATTAAATCCGTGTCAATCTAGTCATATGGGAAAAATCAAAGTCACTACACTCGGAGGAGAAGACGAACAAAAGATGCGCCAAGAGCGCAATGTGAAGCGTGAGGAAAAAAAGAAACGAGAAGAAGCCAAAAAAGTACACATCTCCGGCATGAAAGGCGGCGAGAGGGTCAAACAAGTGGGCGCTGATGAGGATATTGACCGTCTCGCCAAACTAGCTGAAGAAGTGGAAAAAGATCAAACAGAAGGCATAAGAGCAGAAGCTTCAAAGGAAAAAGAAGCAAACCTGCCTGCCGGCAGGCAGGGAAGACAAAGAAAAAAGAGAGTTCGCTCCAAGGCTTACCAAGCAGCACTAATAAAGATTGATCCCAAGAAAATTTATACTTTAGATGAAGCACTCAAATTACTACGCGAAATATCACTTACCAAATTTGACGCTAGTGTTGAAGTACATATCAATACCAAAGATAAAGGCATGAGAGGTACCGTCGCCTACCCCCATGGTACAGGGAAACAGCTTCGCATAAGAATTGCAGATGAAGAATTGATCACCAAAATTGAACAGGGTAAAATAGACTTTGACATCCTCATTTCCCATCCCTCTCTCATGCCCAAGCTAGCCAAAGTAGCTCGTATACTCGGCCCCAAAGGCCTCATGCCCAATCCCAAAAACAACACTATTTCTACCGAACCAGAAAAGGCAGCGGCAAAATTCCAAAAAGGCGAAGTGGGCTGGAAAACCGAACCAGATTTCCCTATCATCCATCAAGTCATCGGCAAACTTTCCTTCAAAGATAAACAACTCGAAGAAAACTACCAAGCCTTGGTAAAATCTATAAGTGATAGCAAAATAGTCAGTATCACCCTCAAGTCAACCATGAGCCCCGGGATAAAAGTAAGGATATAACCCCATTATATCTTCCCCTTCTGGTAATCTCGCCTCTTTCTGAAAAGATTCTCTCGAAATCCACCTTCTTTCACAAATTTTTCCTCCAACCATCTCATCTTTTGATCCAGGAGTCTATTAGTTTGATTGATCAAACATATCATACAATTAGCCGCTGATTCGGGTTGACGGATATAACCTTTATAATTGCTATAACTGTTATAACGATTATAGACTAACCTCCTCACTGCCTCTGATCTAGGATCATCTTTTATCCAAATCAGATAACCATTTTGCCTCAGGAAATCCTGATAATCATTTAAAAGTTCTTCATAGGATCCCCGTGAAACTCCCAACATCTTCAATCTTCCTTCCATGCTATTTTGCATATATCCCTCAGCAATACATTGTTTTCCGCTCCTAGCACTTTGATCCATCTGGTCCTTTGTCCTTCTGGATTTTATATACAAAGTTGTGAATTCCACTGTAAAATCATAGATTATCTCTCCCTGTTTATAAAAAGGGAGATTTTTATATCCTCCAGATGATTCCATATAATTATTATAATTGTTATAAAATTTATAACAATTACTTTTTAATCATTGACATCTGATCTAAATCACGCTATAAAGAAACCATAATGTATCGCAATTGCGCGATATCAGGACAACTAAGTCTCGTAAGCTCTTAAACCAGCCGATCGGGGCTTTTTTTTGACTCACTGGTTACTGAATTCGAACAAAAGTGAGAATAAAGTTATCCAGTGATCAATCCGCCGAAGCCTTCGGCGAAGGCGGATAACGATATTAAGTTGGCTCTTTAACATCTCGCCAAGAAAATTTATTCAACAACCTATGGAAATTGGAAAAAAGTAGGGAAAATTATATTCTCTATTTCTTTCCAATTTCCATATCTAAAAAGAACTTTTTATTATTTGTTTTTTACGTGGTTTACACTGGGTCAAAACGAGCCAGAACTCTTCGCTCCGCTTCAGTTCTGGCTCAAGGCGGCGCTGCCTACGCGACCTTTTGGCGCGTATGCAAACCCCCGCCGCTTCATCGCTGTGACCGGTCTGGATCTGACACTTGTGGATCCAGATCGGTCAAGGGAACTCTGCACTTCTTCTCCTCCTTTTCGACAGGTGGTCCTTCGCCATCGGTGGCTGCGCGGAGGACCACCTCTATATATACTTTTTTTTGTAAAACGATTCTAAGTTGGGTCTGCTCTCCCCCCCCAGAGCTGCCCATCCAGGGTGGATGCGTCGGCCGGGCGTGTCCATCCTGTTTCTTATTAGCTAAAACGGCATGGAGATTTGCTCCTTACTCCATGCCGGAGGAGAGACACGCAAGTATCTCTCCTCTTCTTATGGCCCCAACTTACCCTACGGGGTAAGTGGGGACCTCCTAGGTGGGGTGGTCACCAGATTTCCCCACCTTCCATAAATCAAAATGGGTCTGCTCAGCGGCCCGAGCAGCCCATCGAGGGTGGATGATGGGGTAATCATCCACCCTTTGTCTAGAAAAGATTGACACCAGGCCGACGCGCCTTGGTGTCTATAGGGTGGGGGCAAGTGGGCTACTTTGCTCCCACCCCGAATAAAAATCTCCCTCAGGGAGATTCTCGGCCGCAAGGCATGAGTTTTTCTCTCCGACGTGAGTCGGAATCTTGGCGAATGCGTCTTTTTTGGTGGTTTTTTCTAAAGATTCAAATCTTTTGAGTCTTTTTATCAATACCACCAGAAAAGATTTGAGCAAACAACAAAACCCCCTCCTCTCTTGGTAGCAAGAATCCGGAGGGGATTTTTTTACCCATCATTTGACAGCATCCCCAAGATATCCTATAATATGCGTCTGCTAATTAGAAGAATTTCAAAACCTAGCTCTTTAATTTGACAGATAAGGCATACGGTTGGGCGCTCTCTTCGGAGTGAAGCCATGGTAAGGGAATGTATTCTTACCAAGTAAAGAGACTTATCTTTACGGCTAAGTGGGTACTGGCGCCAGTTTTGTTGTTGTCCTGATCATAGAGAAAGGCCTTTTCGCTTTTCGACAACCAACAAACAATTCCCAAGGGAATGGGGGAAAATATCTTCTTTAACCCATAAAGAAATAAAACCTCATTCCCTGAAGGGAAAAATCAAAGGAGGACATATGTCCTATCGCGTTTTTTCACCGTTTGGATACAATAGTACGACTTTCGCGCCCAGCGCGCCCGGCGCTTTCGCGGGTCAATTGGTCTTTAATTTGGAACCGACCAATCCCGACGATGGCGGCGATGATCCCGGCGGCGGCTCGACGGAAGGATCTCCTTCCTAACGCCGCGCGTGTAGGCGGCCGGAAAGTCTTTAGGTTATCCATTAACCTACATTATTTTCCCTCGTCGCCTACCCAATCGATACGAGAAGGGCCTCCCCCATGGAGACCCTTCTCACTGCAGTTTTTACTGCGTCCTTTTCTGTCTATTTTTCTTTTCTCGTTTTCTTGAAGGATGATCTTATCATCTTTCAAATCATACGAGAAAAGATATAAATAAGAGTAATTTTTATCCCCTCTTCGGATATCTGTATCCAAAAGAGGGGATTTTTTATGCAGCTGTTGCCGATACAAAGTGAGGCATACAGCTGCATAATCGGCCAGCAATCGCAGCATGAGGCGTGTTCGAATAGAACCTAAAAAGCCGAATGCTAAGATGCGGCGGATAATTTGATCCTTCTTATAACTTCTGCTATAGTGACTTTCCAGAAAAAGGTTTTACAGTAGCCCTTTAACAAGTGAGAGAGAAACCCGATGAGGGAAGTCAAAGAAGGAGTAAAAGACAACGTATAAACCCCAGGAACCTCTCGCTCGCCGAGAGGTTCCACTGATGAAAACCATGAGAGGTGAACTATGTTCCAATCACAACCAAATCGCAGCCTCACACCACTGATTCTGATCATATTCGTCGTGGCCATCATAATCGTGGTGGCCATGCAGGCTACAGAGTTAACCCCAACAGATGATAGATGGCTAAGACCAGGCGAACTCGTTACAGAGATACGAGCGGAGATCGCACCTTTACCAGAGGATGTGAACTTGACCAGAATCAAATGGTCAAACGAACCTCACCAGCTTGAACCTCATCGATTTTGGTCTGGCAGGGTAATGGAAATTACCCAGAGTATGGTGCGTCTCGAGTATCGCAGTCCGACCTTACAATTTTACATCGACGCTCGCTGCGATGAAGAGTGCCGCCTAAATATCCGTGATGCTGAAACTCTGAAGAGCTATGGCGCCTTCAATATAATTTTCACGGATAATGGCATCAGGCATGAAGTTCTTTTAGCCCGAGATGAAAAAGGATGGGCTTTCGTCCAGATCATGCCCAAGCGCTAAGAACGAGGACCGCCACTAGGCGGTCCTCACCCACACTCCTCTCTCACTTGTTTTTATTTTTCCCAAAATACAATCTGTCAAACTCTGTCCCAAAGCCATTTGTAAGAGGACCTCTTGCAAAGGGCGTCAGGAAGACCCGCTCAATACGTATCACTATTTTGACTTCACTCCTCCATTTTGCTACCATGTGACGGCTCTTTGACAATCTTGATACAAATTGCACGTATACCGCTCTTCACTCATTGTTCACTACAGGCTTGCAGCCCAAAAAACTGCAGGTGTTCCCGATATGTATAGGAATGGGGGTTCCTATCGCAGCCACGAAAGGGCAAATTCAAAACATCACAAAGGAGATCAATTATGGCAGCAACAAATCCCAAAAGTCTTCGCCTACTGGTGAATGGACAAATCCGGTCTGTAAATTTGAAAGATATTACCGGCCTGTCCCGAATCCAAAAGACTTTCGAAGACTACACCCACGCGTTCACTTTAGCTTCCGGCGAAGAAGCACTTGGTACTCACGACCAAGCATCCACATACAACAGATGGATGAGGCAAAATCAACCAGCTGCATCCACCGACTCGCCTGCACTATACCCCGACTGAGTAAAGCCAATCGGGCGACATAAACCAAAACCAACACTTGATTATCGAACGAGTTCCAGTCCCTACAAACCCCCTAGGGACTGTCACAGAGATATAGTTTCAAGACTGACACTAAAGGAGGAATAACATGGACAATGCATCTGGAAGCTATACAGGTGGAAATAGTCTCCAGTCGAGGGTTGAACGTGTAAAAGGACAACCTCGTAAAAAAGGTTGCTTCGTTAAAGCTCCACCTGGAGAGATCATCATTCCGGTACGTACTTACCCGCTTGCTAGACGCGGGATCAGCGGAGATCGGTCTCTCACCGACGACTCCTCTGATGGAGAAGACGAAGAAGAGTAACTGCACTTTTATGATGGAATCATAGATCCTTTCTATTTCCCGAGGATCAAGGTTTCCACACCTAAAGAGTGCATGCCCGTAAAGAGCAAATTGTCTCAGCTTCTCGATCATTCAGGAGGAAAATTATGCCAAGAAGTAAGGGAAGTCCCTATCGGAGAAGGACGAGCACTAAGCCGACCATCAAAATCGACGGAAAGACTTTCTCTATAGATAGTCTCTGGCTCATCATTGATGACGGCAAAATTTACAGCAGCTCGGATGGTCGTGTTGTGGTGGAGAAACCAGACTCCAAACAAAAGGAGATTCTACGCGACCTCGGGCGCGAAATAACTATGGATGAACTACGCCAGATAATGATTCCTGAAGACGACGTACGTCTAGTGACAACCGATGATGACTGACATGCGGGGAACAAAAACAATTAACAGGAGGAAACATGCGAAAACAACAAGATGTCCGCGCTTTATTCAGTGGCCCAACCATCATGATCAACGGTCTATCCGTTTCCATCGATGGTCTTTGGTTGGTACTCGATGACGGAGCCATTTACAGGTCCGATGGTGAACTCGTCGTCGATTGTCCAACCGAAGATGCAAAAACAACATTGAGTGATAACTCTCGGGCCATTAGCATGGCATCGCTACAGGCAATCGCAATGTCTGACTCGTAACAACCCGGCGCGATCTAACTAATCCGCACATCGACCCATTTCCTAGCGATTGGGATAGTGATTGCAACTACCCAGAGGGGAAACTGCTGTCCGTCAGGATAGCTGTTTCCCCAAATTTGGGTTTTGTATCAGGTAGGTTTCGTGTGTGTTTTTTGAGTAACCAAGTATATATTGATTATTCAAACCAATCACACGAAACTAAAAATTAAAAGTAGCTTAAATCTCCCCTCTCCTTCCTCATGCGGATGGCAGAGGGGATTTTTAGTGAGAGTTGACGATCCTGAGCTTGTCGAAGGAGCATCTTTAACGAATTTATCCTAGGTGTCAAGCTAATCCACCTCCCAGGTGGAAATCGTGCTTTTTCTCCTAATCACCAAATCCCACGACCGTGATAAACGGTGATGATTATTTTACCAGATGGAAATGACTCACAAGATCATCAGCGTCTTCTATTTGATCAGCTATGATATAACGTACATTGATATCTACATGATATATCTGCCGCAAAAATTCCACTTGGTCAAAACAGGGATAAGGATGCACCCAAACACTTTCTTGTAAATTATAGAAACCCATTAGCTTTAGTCTTGCTCGTAAATTATCTCTCATATTTCTTGATTTTTCCGGTATATCAAAGATAACTATTCTCCATTTCCTATCCCAGCGCTTCGGTTTATCTATCTTGATATCTTCTAGTTTATATGACAATGCCCTGATGATGCCATTTTTGTTAATCTTAACGATCGTATAACCGTCTTTTTCCACCATATCAATCAGTTTTTTCTTTTTAAGTCGTCCAATAGTTTGATTCAACCTATAACGCTGATATTCCTTATAACCTACAACAAATGGAGCTATCACCATAGGAAAAGTCGGTACGGCAAAAGATAGAGTAATGATCGCTCCAGCAGCCAACAATTTCAATACGTCTTGAGTATAAGGATAACTCTCTTTATCTCTGGCTAGACTTTTCAGAATCCTCTCCTTATCTGGTGCAAATATCTTCTCCACCTTTTCCCACTGGACGCTATCAAGTTTCATCTTCACCAGTCTCTTTTTGCTTTTCTTCAATTTTAATTTATCCATCTCACAGTAATATAACATATTTCTACCACCAAATCCCACGACCGTGTATTTCGGTGATAAAGAACTTTTGCAAGTTTGTGGAAATTTTTGCCGTGGCCTTGGGCTATTCACCCACTTTACCATAAGTCAAAAAGTGCCATATTTGCTCTTTTAGACTACCAGGAGGTAATCCGCATCCTAGTGCAAATTCATCTATTTGATCACGATCAAGTACTGGATCAAGCAGCTCAAGATCAGGATGAAATGTAGTGCCTTCAAAGTCAGCTCCACACCTCCCATTTCCTGCCCCAGGTCTTTGGTGATAATCCTCTTGTTGTGTAATATGAACACCCCTTCTTTCCATATTTTTCTCTTTAAAACAAAAATTCCTCCCTATTTTGGGAGGAACTTCATTGTTCCAATGTCTATTGTACTAAATATGATTTTCTCGTGTCAAATTATCCGTATAACCCATTTAGCAATTTAGTAATTATTTTACCCCTATACAGTCTGTCCTTTTTGTTGGAGACCCAGTAGCCACAGTACTGCTTCTTTTTTATATCTGCGATCCCCCCGGGAATTGATACGTATCGCCGGGAGCTTACCACGCTTGCCCCATCTTTTGATGGTCAGCGGAGAAACACGAAGAATTTTTGCCACCTCACGTACCGTAAGCAAATCGGGCCATTCATCGCCTAGTGCCATAATAAGTTTTGAGTCAATTAGTTACTTAGTCAATTAGTAGAAATTATTTCTAATTAACTAATTGTCTAATTAACTAACCAACTCTTCTTCCTTTCCTAAAAAGTTTTATAATAAGGCAGCTTTGGCTCGCCGAAGCTTTACGCGA
>JACQJU010000056.1 GCA_016204905.1 Candidatus Gottesmanbacteria bacterium
CCAGTCAATCTTAAAATCTGCTTGATGAATAATTAAACCCTGCGGAGTCCTAATTACTATTCCCATTGAATCAGGCACAGAGTGAGAAACCTGATAAAACGAAACTTTAAAATTACCTAAGTCAAGCGTTTGATCAATTTGCACCTCAATTATTTTATCTTTGGTTAAGTTATGTTCAGTAAATTTAGCCTTGATAAATCCAGCTGTTAATCTTTGGGTATAGATAGGAGCTTGGATTTGTGGCCAAAGATAGGGAAGACTGCCAATATGATCCTCGTGCCCATGAGTAATAATAATTCCCCTAATTTTATTGATCTTATCCCTTAAATAGTTAATATCCGGGATAACTAAATCTACCCCTGGCATAGCATCATCAGGAAAACCAACCCCGCAATCAATAATAATAATATCTTCCCCATACTCATAAATGTACATATTCTTAGTCACATCACCAACTCCACCCAAGGGGATAATCCTGAGCGGTTGATTGCTATTTGATTGTGATATAAATTTTGGCTTAAAAGTCTTCATAATCTTTTTCTGTCATTCCGAGTAAAACGAGGAATCTTCCAACCTCGGAAGATCCTTCACTAATCGTTCAGGATGACAAATAGTCACTTAAATTCTCTCCTGTTATCTTAAACGGTCCAATACTCCCTTCTACCACTTTTCTGGCTACTTTTCTGCAAATGTTTTGTAAGGATCTTGATAAGGACCTTATTCCTGAATCAAAGCCCAAAGGCCTTAAAATTTGCGGCCAGGTACTATCATCAATGATTAAAACATTTTTATTGATACCTGCTTCTTCTAAAGCTTTTGGCAATAAATAATTTTTACCAATAATCAGCTTTTCTTCGTCTGAATAAGAAGGCATCATAATTGGCTCTAACCTATCTAATACAGCAGTAGCAATATTTCCAGTATTATTGGCTGTAGCAATAAATAAAACTTGAGATAAATCATAAGGAAAATCCAAGTAATGATCTAAAAAAGATTGATTTTGGCTGAGATCTAACAGCTCTACTAATACTCCCATAATATCTACTCTGTGTTCTACTGCTACTCTATCTATTTCATCCAGTAAAATAACTGGATTACTTACCTTAGCAAGTTTAATAGCTTTGATAATTTGACCTGGTTCAGCATCAATATCATGGCGGGATTGGCCACGTAGAATAGTCGGATCTCCTAACCCTCCAAAGGGGATCCTGGCCAAAGGCCTGCCTAAGGATTCAGCAATAGAATAAGCCAGGGAAGTTTTACCAGTACCTACCAATCCAATAAAAGCCAAAATTGGAGCATGAAAGTTATTTGTCTGACCTGTTTGTTTATGTAAGATTAGCACTGATAGATATTCTAGAATTCTACTCTTTACCGACTCTAAGCCATAGTGATTTTTATCCAGAATTTGTTTGGCTCTGTTAATATCCAAAATCTCTTCTGTATATTTACCAAAAGGTAAGGAAAGAACAAAATCAACATAAGTCATTAAACTATCTAATTCAGAACTGGCCACAGTAATTTTTAATAGGTTAAGCAACTTCTCAGAAACCTCAGTAGGTAAATTAGCTTGGGAAATTTTAATCTTTAGTTCTTCTATTGTCGCTCGGGCAGAATCCATAACTTACTCATTTTACTCCAAATACGATAGTTTCCCAAGGGAGTAATTAGATTAGCGGTTGAAGCCACCGCGGTCGCCACGGTCTCTTCCACCACCTCGGTCAAACCCACCTGCACTGCGACCAGATCTACTTCTATTAAATCCACCCCGTCTTTCTCCACCAAAACCCCGCCTTTCACCTCCGCCAAATCTTGGCCTATCACCATACCCGCCACTTCGGGGTCTACCCGCTCCGCCCGCGAAGCGAGGCGAGTCTCCAAAAGAAGGTCTTGGCCTAAATCCGCCAGAAGGCCTGCTTTCTGATTCTGGTTTAATATCTGCCCCAAATAGCATTGATAAACCAATCTTGCCATCTGGAGTAACATCAGTAACCCTTACTTTTACCTCTTGTCCTTCTGAAACTACATCTTCTACTCTTTCCACATGACCTGGAGCCATTTGGGAAATATGTACCAATCCGTCTTTGCCAGGCAAAATATTAACAAAAGCCCCAAAAGCAGCCAACCTTACTACCTTACCAGTAAATTCTTCTCCTACTGTCACTTGTTTGAATTGACCTTCAATTGATTCTAAAGCTGCTTTGATTGAATCTGGGTTTGTTGCTGAAACCATTACGGTTCCATCGTCTTCTATATCAATCTGAGCACCTGTTTTAGCAATAATTCCATTAATGTTTTTACCGCCTGGCCCAATTAAAGCCCCAATATCTTCAGGTTTAATATGAATAAGTTCTACTCTAGGAGCATGTGTGGACATTTCACCTGGAGCAGGAATAGCTTTGCTCATTTCTGCTAAGATAAACTCCCTCGCAACTTTACCTTGTTTTAATGCTTCCTCAATAATTTCAAAACTAATTCCTTCAAGTTTAGTATCCATTTGTATTGCTGTAATGCCATTTTTAGTTCCAGCAACTTTAAAATCCATTTCCCCATAAAAATCTTCCACAGCCCGCATATCAGTAATAACCTGGAATTTTTCACTGTTTGATATTAAGCCTAAAGCTATACCAGCCACTGGCTCAATTGGCACTCCTGCATCAAATAAAGCTAGGGAAGAAGCACAGATTGCTGCCTGTGAAGTAGAAGCATTTGCTCCTAAGACCTCGGAAACAATTCTAATCGCATAAGGAAACTCATCTTCTTTAGGTATTACTGGTTCTAAAGCTTTTTCACCTAAGGCCCCATGGCCAACATCTCTTCTATTAGGAGCAGCAATCCTTTTAACTTCACCTGTTGAGAAAGGATTAATGCTCATATTGTAATAATGCATAAACCTCTTTATCCTTTCCCCTTCCATCCCTTCAATGGTTTGACCTAAAGATGGAGCTCCTAAAGTAACTACAGATAATATCTGAGAGTCTCCCCGGGAAAATAGAGCTGAACCATGAGTCCTGGGTAAAACACCTACTTCAATCTCAATTGGTCTGACTTCTTCCATTCCTCTACCATCTACTCTTTTACCTTTACCTACAATCAGATCATTCATAATCTCTTTGGCAACTTTATCAAACACTCCAGCAATTATTAACGGTGTTAAGACTTCCTCATATTTAGTAACTAATGC
>JACQJU010000047.1 GCA_016204905.1 Candidatus Gottesmanbacteria bacterium
ACGCAGAGTACCAGCGTAAATTACATAGTACCACGGGCTTGCCCGTGGGAATCTATATATTCCACTTTACATATTGAAAATCAAGGGTATAATATAGACATGCTGTCACGAAAGCTTAAAGACACCGTTTTAGAGGCTGCAAAGACTTTTCCGGCTATAGTAGTAACAGGTCCAAGACAGTCAGGCAAAACCACACTTATAAAAAGTGTTTTTGAGAGTACTCATGCTTACTTAAGCCTTGAAAATCCCGATGTTCGCTTGAGAGCCAGGGAAGATCCTATTGGCTTGTTAAACCAGTATAGAGGTCCTGTTATCTTTGACGAAATTCAATACGTTCCAGGATTGTTTTCATATATAAAAGATAGTATTGACATAAATAGAGCTCCGGCAAGATTTGTGCTGACAGGTTCTCAGAATTTTTTACTCATGGAAAAGGTTTCTGAATCTCTAGCCGGTCGGGCTGCTGTTCTTACCTTGCTGCCATTGTCTTTGCGTGAGATTTCTGGTCTTGGCGAAGATATGCTAAGTGTTGGCGGCCTTCTTGAAAATTTCAGAAATTCAAGACAGGTTGAGCCTAATTCCTTACAAGACTTGGCTAAGGTTATTTTGAGGGGCAGTTATCCTGAACCTGTTAGCAATCCCGTAGTTGACAGACAGCTTTGGTACGGTTCTTATATAAATACTTATCTGGAAAGAGATGTGCGGAATCTAGAAAGAATAGGTGAATTAAGTGACTTTGAAAGATTTGTGAAATCCTGTGCTATTAGAACAGGTCAGATATTAAACATATCCGATGTTGCAAAAGATGTAGGAATATCATTTACCACAGCTAAGCGTTGGCTATCTTTGCTTGAAACTGGATATCAGGTTTTTCTTTTATACCCATATTATAAAAGTTTGGGTAAGAGGTTAGTTAAAAGTCCTAAGATTTACTTTTGTGATACAGGAGTAGCCTCGTATTTAATGGGACTCAATGACGAAAGTGCGCTTATAAACAACGTGCATTTTGGAAATCTTTTTGAGACCCTGATAATTACTGATTTTTTAAAGAGATATTTGAATTTTGGCAGGATCCCTTCTATGTATTATTTACGAACACGAGATAAATTAGAAATAGACCTTGTTTTAGAAGAAAGCCAGAAGCTTGCTTGTTTTGAAATGAAATCCGGTAGCACAATAACATCAAAACACGTTTCCTCTTTACGAAAAATTAAAAGGGATTTTGCAGATTTAATAGATGTTGCCGGGGTTATTTCCGGCACCAGTGAAAATTTCAATGTAGTGGAAGGCATTAAAAACTTCTCCTGGAAGAATTTATAACGTCTTATAAGAATATCGTCTTAGTTTTAGAGAACGCCCAAAACAGGATCTAATAATCTTGGACCGGCTGTTCTTGCTATCATTAAAGCAAATAAAATATATTCGGACAATTTGTCAATCACATTTACATATTGTCCGTTTCTTGGCTCTACATAGCAGAGGATGTTAGAAGGTGCCTTGTGGGTGACAATTTGCTAAAATCAACTTATGGATGATCTATTCGATGCAGCACAGCTAAAGAGCATTTGCGAACAAAACGGAATAATCTATCTTGGTTTGTTTGGCTCCCACGCCAGAGGAGAACAGGAGCCCGACAGCGATGTGGATCTCTTGGTCGAATATGAAAAGCCAGTCGGTTATCTAACCCATGCTAAAATCCAGAATACGTTGGAAGATTATCTTAATAAACCTGTGGACTTAGTTTTTAGAAGCAGTATTAAACCCCGAATCAAGCCATACATAATGAAGGACCTAAAAACAGTCTATGAAAAAAGATAACCTTGTTTATGTAGAAGACGTGTTAAATTCCTGCAATGCGATATTAGACTATGTTAGTGGTGTTGAATTTGAGGAATTGGTGGGTGATCAAATGCTCGTTGACGCAGTTATTAGAAATATAGAAGTTATTGGAGAGGCCGCCAATAGGTTGGATGATGACTTCAAAGCCAAACATCCGGACTTTCCAGTCAGGAGTGCTGTTACGATGAGAAATAAACTAATCCATGATTACAATACGATCAATTATCAGGTGGTCTGGGACACCGTTAAGAGTGATATTCCTAAACTAAGAGATATGTGTATAGATTTGCTTAAGTGACTGCTTGATTCGTATAACGTCCAATTGGCTCCGAATTGTCAAGGACGTTAGAACTATTATACGAGAACAAGAGGAGTATGTTTATGTTCCGGATTTGAGGTAATATGCGAATAAATAACTTGCCCCACCCCGCTACTCACTATTTGTTTGATATTTCAGAAAATTAACCTGTATCTTGCGTTTTGATTGACGAAGTCCTACAATAGTAACATGGGTGTAGACGAGATACTAAGAGGGCAGGAATCCGAAGACCACGAAGGTTTTAACGAGAGTTTGGCCTCAAGGGGGATTGAAGTATTAAAGCCTGTATTTGAGCAACTTGGTACTTCAGAAGAAGTAACAGAAAAAACAAAAAGAATTCTATCTGGAGAAGACGGCAACGTGGAACTTCCTGCAGCTGCAGCAAAGGCGATGTATGAGGCTCAACTTTTAAGGGGTTATACTTTAGCTTTGGGGAAAACTCCTGAAGAGGTTGCTGGAGGTTGGTTTGAAGCTGGAACGATAAAGCACGAAAGACCAGAAGAGAATGACTCGCACGGTACCTGGCAAGTTTATCGAGTTGTAGTGCCGGGAGTTGATTTACCCATCATGACTTCGGTTTGGCTAAAAGCAAAAGAACAACATGGAACACTCGACAGAGACTTTACAACTTGGGTGCTCAGTCGCGAGCCATTAATTTAAACACTTGAACTCTTCCGCTATTCGCTATTTTCCAAACATTTAATTAGGAGTTGGACTTGCATGACCCCAAAGTGGATTATGTTAGAACTATGGCTCTACATAGCAGAGGATGTTAGAAGGTGTTTTATAGAGGTTTAAGGCAGTTTTTTTGAGTAAAATTCGTTAACAATTGGTTCAAAAAAGCTAACATCATTTTCTGAATAATCTACTTTCAAAAAGTTCTGACGAAAAAAGAACTTAGAGCCATAGATATCTTTGCTAATAATGTGCAACAATTCTTCCCTTGAAATATGTTTCCTAAAATCCCTTATATAGTTCAAATCTTCTTTATAGTGCACTGGAAGCATACAAAACTCAAAATACAGGGTTCCAAATAGCATCATTACATTTTGACTGCTTACTTTTCTTATATTTTTGCTGTTTTTGTATGATAAACAGAATTTAAATTGAGGTAAAAGTGGTAATACTTCATAGTATGCTATTCTTTGATGATATCTTAGATAATCAGCATAAACTAAAAGTGCTCCATACAAGACCCTATATCTAGGTTTCGGGTTTTTGATTTCTTCTTTGAAGACACTTTCAATTGTATCTTTTGATATAGTGTAACTATGCAGAGTATTGAGTAAGTTTCTTTCCACATTGTCGGGGAAGCAGGATAAAAGGTCGGTTATAAGGTAAAAGTTTGCACTCCTTTTTTTCATTAAGTTTTATTATTCCTGACCCCAGTCCAGTAGTTCAGTGAATCTTAAATAAAAACCAAAAGGATCTTCCATACGAAAGTCTTTCCATTTATATTCATGGTCTTTTGACTCTACGAGCTCTCTAACAATATGCTGCTTAAGATATGTTGTGACTGATTTATATAGCGCTTCTATACCAGATACAGGAATTGTCACTTCTGTGGCATAACCTCTTTTTGTATCCTTTGGAAAATCTTTGAAATACGATTGGTTGTAGACCCTATCATCCCCACCATAAAAATTGAGCAAGGTGTTTCCGATCTTATCTCTACGAAACATAGTTACGTAACCCAAATCTGTTTCATTAACGTCGTCATCCACCTTTACTTCAAACCCAAGTTTTGAATAGAAATCTTTCACAACATTGAGATCGGGAACATGAAGTTCGATAATTAAGTTGTTTTTTATGGTGCTCGCCATATATTAAGCTGAATTATTGTCTAAGAAGGTTTTCAAAGATTCTAAGTCTTTTTTATCTGAGTCATAGTGATAGGAAATGATTCCCAATGATTGAGCACTCTTTACAGCCTCTAGATTATGCTCAAAATATACAACATCTTCTGGCGTTAGCTTAAAGTTTTCTAGCATCGTTTCAAAATATCTTGGGTCGGTTTTGTCTGGATTATGTTTAAGAGTGTAAAGCTCATAAGGTAGGTTGGTTAACCCAAACTCTATCATTTGTTCGTCATTAGCGTTTGTTAGAACAATTTTTCTATTCGGATATTGTTCTAGTAGTTCAAGCATGGGTTGGAAGATTCCATCCCCTTCAATGACAAAAGTATCCACGGCATCAACTAGTATTGTTTTCACATAACCATTATATCTTATTGTGTAGAAATTCCGTCCGTATATCGTCTTGCTGGCTCGCTAAATG
>JACQJU010000041.1 GCA_016204905.1 Candidatus Gottesmanbacteria bacterium
CTTTATGATCTTAGAGTTTTGCGAGCAAAAAAATTTCTTATACGAGGTTACAGGAATCAAAAAGTTTTTCCAAGAAAAGAAGATTAACTATTATTTGGAAGTTTTAACTACAGCCAGAGCCCTTTTTGGATGTCCCATCAGTTTCTCAAAGTCCTCACCCTCCAAAGTTTCTCTTTTAACAAGTGCTTCTGCTACCCTATCCAACTCTTTTCTAAATTTCCTAAGTGTTTCAACAGCTACTTTATATCCCTCATCAATAATCTTTTTCACTTGACTATCTATTTTAGATTGCATCTCAGGAGATATATGTTGTTCATTCATCCATTTTCCACCCCACTCAGTCACATCTATAGTCGGTCCAAAATTTATCGGCCCCAAATCACTCATCCCAAATTCTATCACCATCGCCCGAGCTACCGATGTGGCTTTATCTATATCATTGGCCGCCCCAGATGTCATCTCTCCAAATACAGTCTGTTCAGCTGCTCTACCCCCTAACATCGAGGCAACTTGTTCAATCAGGTGTGATTTAGTTTCATGCAATCTATCTTTTTCCGGAGGAATAAGAGTAAATCCTAACGCCATACCTCGAGAAACAATCGAGATTCTGTGTACTGGATCCATATGGGGAAGCTCATGGGTAACTATCGCATGACCCGCTTCATGATAGGCAGTCATTTTCCTATCCAAATCAGTCTGTAATCTCTTCTTCTCTGGTCCTAATTTCACTTTGGTTGCTGCCTCTTCTACATCCACCATCTCTATTGCTTTCCTATTATTTCTAGCCGCTTGTATTGCTGCTTCATTTAGCATATTCTCGAGATCTGCCCCCGAAAATCCTACCGTCCTCTTGGCTACTTTATCCCAGTCTATTTTTGACTCTATTGGTTTACCTTTGGCGTGTATTTTAAGTATATCCTTTCTACCCTCCATATCAGGCAGATCCAAAACCACTCGTCTATCAAATCTACCTGGCCGAAGAAGCGCCGGATCAAGTAAATCCCCTCTATTAGTCGCCGCAATGACAATCACATTCTCATTTTGTGTAAATCCATCCATCTCGACCAATATCTGATTCAATGTCTGCTCTCTTTCATCATGTCCTCCCATCACCCCTACCGACCGCACTCTTCCTATTGCATCTATCTCATCAATAAAAATAATCGAAGGAGAATTTTTCTTTGCGGTATTAAATAAATCTCTGACTCTACTTGCCCCTACACCTACGAGCATCTCCATAAACTCAGATCCCGCCATGGAGAAAAATGGCACCCGGGCTTCCCCTGCTACCGCTCTAGCCAGAAGAGTTTTTCCAGTTCCACTCGGTCCGACCAGAAGCACTCCCTTAGGAGTCCTCGCACCAAGTAGTTTATATTTTTGCGAATTTTTTAGGAAATCGACTACTTCTTCCAGTTCTTTTTTGGCTTCATCAACACCCGCTACGTCAGCAAATAATACTTTAGGAGTGTCTTTGGAAAAAAGTTTCGCCCTCGATTGACCAAAGGAAAAAAGACTATCTTGTGCCCCCCTTGCTTGCCTGATCAAAAAGAGAAAAAAGCCTACCATGAGTACCAACGGCAATACATTAGATAGTATATTGATCCAGACGGCTCCACCAGCGGTATCTTTTATATCTATTTCTACATCTTTCGGATCCACTCCAGAATCAGAAAGTACTTTATAGATCGTATCCTGGCTCTCTTTATGAGTAGAATAAGTTTTATCATCTCTATACGTTACTAAAAGTTTCGAATCCATCACCTCAATCTTCTTTACTTCACCTTTTTTTACATCAGAAATAACAGTTGAGAGAGGCTTCTCTGGAAAAAGTCTGGAACTTTCTCTAAAACTCAAAAAGACTGAAAATACCAAAAAAAGTACTATCAACCACAAAAATATATTTTTTGGCGTTAAATTGAGCTTAAATTCAAAGATCTTATTGATCTTTTTATTATTTTTACTATTTTTTCCGTTCGCCATAACAATTAATGACTATAAATTACTACTTAATTTACAACTTAATTACCTAATTACAGTTCCCTCCTTTACCTTCTTACTCACCGGCATTAATATCGCCATGTTCCCATCATCCGCTGCCAACATCATCCCCTGACTCTCCTGTCCTAACATTTTCTTGGGTTCCAGATTAGCCACAAATATAAATTTCTTTCCTTTTAACTGACTCGGTTTATACCATCTCTTTATACCCGCAAATATGGTGCGTATACCATAGTCGGCTCCCAAATCCACCTTCATGCGCAGTAAATTTTGGGATTCAACAACTTCCTCAACTTCTATCACTTTTCCTACACGAAAGTCAAGTTTTTGAAAATCAGCAAACGAAGCCAGATCTTTGATCATGAAGAACAATTATACCCCAAAATCCTCCCAAATGGAAGCTAAAAGACTTATCCATTCTTCGATAGTATCGTTACTTTCCTTTTTGAATCGAGAGTCAAAGAATATCTTTTTTCCAAGACATCTTTTTTTCCCAAAAGGGGTGGAGCTGAATTACCTTTCGTAATAGATATATGAGTCTTAAACTCATCCTTACCTATAGCTATGTTGACTGTCGTATTCCACGTACTCACCAATATACCACCTACACCTCTAGTTTGAGAGTGTGGAAGCTTTTTTATATCAATTCCAAGCGTATATGCAATAGGCAGTGGAATAGTTGTTAAATCAGCTCCAGTGTCGACTAAGAAATCAAAGAGTTGCCAGCCAAAAATAGTCTTAAGCTTTACAGCAACAATTGGGTAAAACAGTCTCCCTAAAGATTCAACTTTGGCAAATTGGAAGGGAAATTCTAAAAACGTATCTTGCACCATACTTTGGTATCCAACTTATAACTAATTTATTTTTTTTGAATTCTTCCCTTCCTTTTATTTTCGCGAGCAATTGATCTGCATCTTTAGCATGAGCAATCACTTTATCCGTATCTTTTAGTCTTGCCACATAGCACTCACCAAATTTTTGCGAAAGAGAAGTAAGATTAAATACTTTAGCCATATTAAATATATTATACCCCAAAATCCCCCCAAATGGAAGCTAAAAAACCAATTCTATTTTGTTTTTCTTCAAATCTAGACAAAACTTCATCTGATCCAAGAATTCAACACCTACTAAACTATCGGAATCACCCATAAAAACTACGGCCGCCTCTTTTCTTTTACCTTTGTATTCTACACTCGTATATGTACTTTCCACAGAAAGTCCTGTCCCATCTGCCAGTATAAAATTAGCCTTAACAAAAGTGTTGGCTGGAAAATAATCTTGGAACTTTTTAGGTAATGCTACTCCTCCACTAAACCCTGTATCAATAAGACATGTAACTTGCGTCCATTTATTTCTTGGAAGTTTTACTAAGGGTTACAAAGGTATGATTACCAATAAGCTTTGTCATTTCATAAACCCAGCAATTCTACCTATTTGAGCGAGAAACAATTCTCCTTTGGGGTATCTTTTCCTAGCCTTTTTCATTGCTTCCACAGATGTCTCAGCCACAAAGTATGCTTTTGTCCTAGGATTAATAACTACATAATCATTAGGATGATATTTCTTCTCTAATTTATCTTTTAACTTATAATATATTTTCTCCGCCTCCGATGGCTCATAAATTCTCAACATAGTAAGATCATTATACCCCAAAATCCCCCCAAATAGAAGCTAAAAATAAATAGAATTTAACCCTGTTCCCGCCGTACTCGAGGAGGTGTGGTTTCTGGAGATTCTCTTTGTGACCCAGAATTAATAGGAAGAATACCCGCACTCAGTAATTCATCACCTCTCACAACCGCGACTCCGTCAGGAAACACTCTAATCTGAGTACTATCAGGCAAATTCTTCACAACTGATCCATCTGGAAGGGTGTAAGCTATTTTAGGAAGAGAACTCATATCGGAAGGAGTATATCATATCAGTATTTAAAAAACGAATATCTGTTCGTCAATCCCACCACTTCTCTTACCTCCATCATAGTCTCAGACGCCACACTTCGTGCTTTTTCCGCTCCCTCTTTTAATATTTTTTTAACCATCTCTGGATTGGATATAAGTTCTTTATATCTTGATCTTGCAGGCGCAAAAGTCTTCATCAAAGACTCAAATAAATAATTTTTCACTTCCACATCCGCGACAGTTCCGCGCTTATATCGCTCTTTAAATTC
>JACQJU010000042.1 GCA_016204905.1 Candidatus Gottesmanbacteria bacterium
ATCTTACAACTAAAAAGAATCTTACAGTTGATGGAATAGTTTTTTGTAATTTAAGCGAAAATGAGGTCAAACAAGGTATCCTCACAGGGATAAATTTTGTTATTGAGGATGGGGCAGAATTTAATAAAAATTCATTTATTGTTTCAAATGGTCATATCCAGATCGTTGAAAGTCCTGATTTACTGTTAAAAACAGGAGAAGATTTCAAAAAAGCGTTTAATGAAGTGGCTATGGATTCAGGCGAAGGCATAAGAGTTGGACCTTTGTTCGCCCAAGCTCCCTCAAGAACATCAGATTTTAATGTATCTTCCTTAGCATTAAATACCAATGCAATTTTAGGAGAAGCAACAGATTCCGGAAAAGCTAAAAAGGACAAAAAAGTAAATTTCCGGGGAAAGATAAAAATAGGCATTTCAGTCGGAAGTCCCGATCAACCTTTCCCTACTTGGATGGATCTTGAGAAAGTGCCCAAAATTTTGGATTATATTCTGCTGTGGGCAAAAATGCCCAATGGAGTTTTAAACATTGAAGATGCCTATCTATTTACTCCCGATGGCCATGATGGAGAGGATATCATCGGCGGCTGCGATATAAATGTACCGCAAATTGAAAGCCCCGAGGATCAGTTCAAAAGAAACGCCATGAGGATGCGAGGACACGCGAGGGTAATAAGAGTCAACAATTTCCATCTCTATTTGGGAGATGGCGGCAAAGGTGGCGATGCCACCACAGACAAAAATTGCAATCCGGGAAAAGCAGTCGCCGGGATAGGTGGAAATCCCTCCAATTTCAAGTGGACTGCAGATGAAGCTATAGAAATTTTAGGCGGTTTTTATATTTATCCCGGCCGCGGCGGAGATGGCGGAAAAGCAATAGCCTACGGAGCGGATGGAATAGATGGCTGCACTGATAGAGAAGCGATAAATGGTAAAAATGCCTATGCCACGGGTGGAGCTGGCGCTGCTAACCCGAGAGTACTCTCTGCAAAAGGAGGCGTGCAAGGATTAAGCAATATCTATATCGGTTCTATGTATGGTGGAAACGGCGGTGATGCCGAGGTTAATCCCGGTAAAGGCGGCAATGCCAATAAATGCGATTGTCCGGGAGGAAAAGGCGGAGACGGCTTTGCCACTCCTGGTCGCGGTGGAGAAGTTTCACTTCGTTATCCAGCCGGCGTGCAAAGAATACCAGGCAGTATTGATGAAAAAGGAAAAGATGGACAGGGAGGAACCGCCAGCGGACTTCCCGGCCAGGATGGACCAAAATGTCCAGGGAATAACAATACTAATGTGGTAGATACAGTTTCCAAGCCCACTCCAAAAGATAATGCTACTTCAAAAAAGACTGGTTTTTTTGAATTTATTGACTTATCCACTGGTCAAAAAGTCGATTATATTTCTGGCATAAAACCACATATTATAGTAGCAACAAGTGGCGATCCCGACGTACGAAACTGGCTGCCAATTAGGCTTGAACTGAAAGTAAATGGTGATTCAGTCTGGAATGGTAAGATAGAAGGAGATCCTTCAGTTGTCTGTCGAGGCTCGACAGGATGTAGTATGGACGGTCCTAATGTCACTACAGAATTTAATAGTATTACGCTCACCGCTTATTCCAATAATGGACAAGCGGTTGCCATATTCAGTGAAAAAAAATAACTCTTTTTTTCTAAACAAATATATAATTTTTATTATCGTTATATTTCTAGTGGGAGTGATTTATTTAGTATATAGGGGATCAACCGAACCAAAATCGACAACCACCCCAACTCAATCAAATGATATATCCATTCCCCAAACTACCGATAAGACAGAAACATCAAGTCCGAAGGGAGTAATCGAAGTGAAAGATCCTAAACCCGGCCAAGAAATTTATTCACCCCTGACTGTTATTGGAACCGTATATGGCAATAATGGCATTTTGACTATAAAACTCAAACAAAAAGAAAGCGGCATGTATGTCACCGAGGATAAAGTGGTCAATATAAAAGGTTTATCAGATAATATCACCTTTGCCGAAGCTATCCAATTTGGGCTGCCAGTACAGCCGCAACCGGGAATTATTGAAGTCATCTTCCAAGATAATAGTGGCCAGGGTCTAGATGACCAAGTAAATTTGGAAATCTATTTTCCTTCTGATTTAGGAAAAGGAGAATAATTTACTATGAGCTCTACTCAATTTTGGGTCGGTTTAATTGTACCTCCTTTTATAAAATGGATAATGCCGCGTATCAAAAAGTATGTCAAACTAGAAGAGTTTGATGGAGCAACTAAAGCTAGGGTCACCAGTAAACAATATCCCTCCTACTATTCATTTTTTTACTCCCTGTGGATCCTTTCCCTACTATCAACCGGCATAATTGGCTTCTTTCTTATCATGATTTATATACCCGAAATTCTCCCAGGTAAAAGTTACACCGTCTCCACTTGGCTAGGTTTAATCAATATGATAGGAGTCTGGTTTATCGCTGGAGCCTTTCTTGATATTATATATTGGGTAATTTCACCTCCAAACTTTCGCGACTATGTCATGTTTCGCCAGCTCAAAGAGGGATGGGGCCTCAATATAGGCCAACAAATAAAAACTCTTTTTAAAATAGGAATAGTTTATTATTTAATATTTTCTCCCCTTATTCTCTTTCTTCTCTTAAAATAAGCATTTCTGTATTTGACTTGATTTTTATCTTTCTGTTACTCTGGAACTAGAATGAAAAAAATTATACTATTGAGTCTTGTCGGATTTTTTTTGTTAGGAACACTTATTTCACAATTTTCTGTTGCCAAGAAAGCATTTGCCCAGAATAGAGAAGACTGCATCCGGGCTTTCAACGAAGGAAATAACCTATGCCGAACGAAAAATAATACCTATATAGATGCCTGTCCCGGTGCGCAAGGAGTTGACCTAACCGCTCATGCAGAATGTCTGAAAAAATGCCGGGCTGATAATAGTGCCTGTTTTAGTGGAATCCAGGATGCTTATGATGCCTGCATAAAAGAGCGTACAGTAAAGTTGGAACAAGATAAACTTTCTGATCAAGATTTAAAACCAGATAATAAACCTAAAGATGTGGATAAATCACCAACACAAACTGTAAATGATTGGATCAAGGATACATTCGGCGAGCTGGATATCGAACAGGTCGGAACGGGGTCACTCACAGAACGCCCACCATTAATTACTCCAGAAGAAGAAGTGATAGAACAGACTCCGCAAGATTCATATTTTTTGGGTGTCATTAATTCCGATGGGAATAACCATGGACTTATCAAATATCCTGGTTCAGACGAATTCATCAATATCATGACAGGAGATATACCGCCGGGTTCAACCATATTATCTCGCGATGATCAGATAATTATCTTTACCAAAGAAAAAGGGAAGATTGTAATTGAGCCTAATTCTGAATTTATTCTATCAGAGGCAGAGCCCCTTGATCTATCCAAAGGTACAGTAGAGATAAAGATGGAGGAAAGTCCTGAGCAAGCTACACAACAACACGATGTACAGACTGAATTTTTTGATATCATCATCATCAGCACTCACTTTTGGGTAACCCACGAACCAGGTAAACAATCAATCGCAGGTGTATACGACGGAACTTTAGAGATTAAGACAAAAGACGGAAAAGCCATCACCCTTAGTCCAAATGGAACTCAACCGGCAGTGGTTGTTATTTCGCAAAAAGTAAAGATCTCAAAACTGTTAATTACCACTTTATTAGTATTAGGTATCATCGCTGGTCTGGTTTGGTTTCTAAAAAAAGGAAGACATACCCAAAAAAGAAGATGAACGCTCCCTCTACGCTTTTTACTTAAAAAGCTTTTACTGGAGGCGGAGGAGTATAATCCGGATTATAAAATTTATAATATTCTTCAATTTCGCTATAAAGTTTTTCAGACTGCAGTCTTTTGCTATTGTATTGAGCACTCAAACTTTCATATTCTCCAATTAGACTATTAAACTTCGACTTATCAGAAGCATTTTGAGCTGCAGTAAGTTCTCCTGCCATTGCTTGTATTTTTGTGTATAGTGCTTTTCCATCAGCTCTAAGCTGATCGATTTGTTTTACACGGCTGCCATAGCCACTTTTTTTGTATAGATCAATAACAATCTGTCTATCTTGGAAATACTTTTTATAGTGCTCTTCTAGCTCGGGAGATAGATTTTCATACTCACTACCTAAGTAAGAATGTAATTGATCAACTACCTCTATCACTCCATCATCCTGAGTGGTTAAAACTATATCAACAAGATGTCCATCATCTTGACGTTTGGCAAATTCAGGCTGAACCAATTTGCTTACCTCCTCCTTTTCTTGTTCATTCATGCGAAAGAATGCAGCATGAAGCATCTCGTGCATAGTAATAAAATATTTACTATCAGAAAGTTCCGGATCATCGATTTGGAGAAGATAAATTTTTATTCCCCCCAGTTTAGTACTATAGCATCCTAGAGGTTCTCTACCACCTCCTCCACATGCCTTTTGGAAAGTCTCCTGATCAACAAATTGGGGATCTGATCGATACAGTAATGCTTTTCCCTTATCTGTGAGCTTTGTTTTATTTATAATATCCTCAATCTCGTTACTTGGTTTATACGTTTTGAGGATATCCTCATCAGATGTATACAAATTTCTATTACTCAAATAGACATAGAGAGAACCGGCTAGTATTGGAGTTAGAATAAGGATGATAATCCCTATCAAAATCCATTTTCCTTTATTGCTCTTCGGAGTTTTTTGCTTCATAGGCGGTAAATACAACCCTTTTTATTATCTAGTACCCGCAGTAAACAGAGCAAAAATTGCAAAAGTGGCAAAAAGAGATACTGCCATGCTAAAAATATTAAGAATTATAGCAATATATGAAAGATATTTACTTGTCACAAAGGGCTGTGCTGAAATCTTTTTCTTACCTACTCTTCCTTGATAGCCGATTGGTATACTTATTCTTTTTTCCGGAAGTTTGAGCGACATATAAGCTAAAATAAGCCCAGGTATCGATAAAAATAAACTAAAAGCACCCGTTATCGCCATCGCAAAAGAAAAGAGTCCAATTATATATGAATAAATTAATTTCCCCACAAATCTACTTTAAATAAAAGAAATTTACTTGTCAATCATATGATATGATAATTCCAAATGCAGATTCAGTTCAATAAAACAATTAACGGCACATTCTCTCTTAATGATGCAAAGAATCTCATTATTTTCGACCGCTCAACTTTTTCTCTATTACTTTCCAATATTATAGTAATCTTCCTCGCAATATATGAAAAATGGAATGTATCAATTGTATTATGGATTTATTGGCTGCAAAGCATAATTATAGGCATTTTTCAGTTCGCAAGAATACTGTCTTTAAAAGATTTTACTACGGAAAATTTTAAAATGAATGATTATCCTCTCACACCCTCCAAAAAAACAAAGACTTTTGCAGCCTTCTTTTTTGCTTTTCATTATGGCATGTTTCACATAGTCTATGCATCTTTCTTATTATTTTTATTTACAAGATCTTTACATACGGGGGATGTTTTTTCTATTTTATTGGGAGGTTTTATATTTTTCATAAACCATTTATTTTCCTACATCCAAAATAAAGATATCGATGAGAAGTCTCCGCAAAATTTAGGTAAAGTTTTTATTGCGCCTTATGCCAGGATTTTACCGATGCATTTTATACTTATCATTGGAGCAACCATAAGTGAAGCAACCTTAATTATCTTTTTAATTTTAAAAACATTGGTAGATCTGATTTTCCACTCTTTTAAACATCGTCCTATAACGAGGTGAACAACTACTTATCGACATTCACGTTACTCGGCCAGAAGTTATCATCAACAAACTCATTGGAAGAAGAAAAGGAAAAAATAAAACAGTTGGAGATAAAAAATTCCTAAAATACCAGATGTGTCCTATCTGGTACACCTCTAAGGTGTACAAGAATTACTTCAGCTTCTTCATTTGATAGTTCTGAAAGAAAAGAACTTCACGAAGGTGATTTATTTAAATAATTCGGCTTGCCAATTACAGTATATTGTGCACCACAATCACAAGATGGAATTATTATGGTGCCTGGAGGAAATATGGCTGTCCCACTTTGTATATCCCGTGGATTACTCACAGGAATTGTTCTTGTAATTATCTCCCCAACATGTGCACAATCAAAACCAGGAGGATGCTGATAAGAAAGCTGGACAAATTTTTCGTTTCCTGTGTTAGGGCTGGTAAGATCTTCCAATGAGTTTTTCACAGAAGATATTATAGCAAATACATAAATAGCTATATTGGTATAAACTCGGTGTTATAATTGTTGAATAAAATGAAAGTAGAAATAGATCAAAGTAATAGAGTCGAGGAGACACAGAAAGATACCATTATTGCACTCTCCAATAATATCGAATATACCATATGCATAAGAGCACAAACGAAACGAGAACTATTAAAAATCTTAAGGAGAAAAGAAGGAAGTGATAAGCTTATTTATATCAATTTATTCGTAGCAGCGTTGGTTATTTTACTTAGACAGTATAGAGACGACATTAAAAGTATTATTATAGACATAGAATATCCAGGAAAAGAGTTGTATATTGAAAGCCGCTTGAAGAGATTGTTAGTTGAAGAAAACTTCAAATCATCTCTCCAGATAGTTTTTAAATCAATCGGTAAGCAATCGCCTGCACATTATGCGGCCTGGAGTGTACACAAAAAATTGAGAAAACCTAACTGGATAGCAAAATCTCAGGAGCTCCTAAGAATTATTTCGCGGCTCCAATAAAAAAATCAGGCGATCCTTGAGGATGAAACCCTTGCTTACATCACGGATTGATTACCGTAAATTCACCAAGGCACCTGACTAGACATAATATTAGCATACCTACATGAACAAGTCAACCGAAGGAAAAAAACTGAATAAACAACAGATCGAAGCAGTGCAACATGGTGAAGGTCCTCTCCTTATTATTGCCGGAGCGGGCACCGGAAAAACTACAGTTATTACCGAAAGAATTAAGTGGTTAATTTCTAAAAATTTCGCTAAGCCTTCAGAGATTTTAGCTCTCACTTTTACCCAAAAAGCCGCTCAAGAGATGGAAGAAAGAGTCGATTTACTGATGCCTTATGGTTATACTCAAATGTGGATCTCTACTTTTCATGCTTTTTGTGACAGAGTGCTTAGACTTGAAGCTATCCAAATAGGTTTAAACCCTGCCTATACTCTGATTTCCGATACCGATATTACCCTTTTGCTGCGAAAGAATATTTTTCATTTCGGCTTAGATTATTTTCGACCTCTGGGTAATCCGACCAAGTTTATTAGCGGTATGATCAATCACTTTTCCAGATTAAAAGATGAGGATATATCGCCCAATGAATACCTTCATTGGGCTCAAAGTCAAGAGTCAAAAGTCAAAAGCCTGCCTGCCGGCGAGGCAGGTCAAAATGAAGAAGAAAAATTGGAAATAAAAAAGATACAAGAGTTAGCATCAGCATATAAAAAATATGAAGAGTTAAAAATTAAAGAAAACGTTATGGACTATGGGGATTTAATAAGTAGCACATTACGCCTATTTCGGACTCGAAAAAATATACTCACCAATTATCAGAATCAATTTAAATTTGTTCTTGTTGATGAATTTCAAGATACCAACATCGCCCAAAATGAACTTCTCCTACTTCTTTCAGCCGGAAGTAAAAATATCACCGCAGTAGCCGATGATGACCAATCGATTTACAAATTCCGTGGAGCCGCTGTTTCCAATGTGATTGCCTTCCGGAAAAGATTCCCTAAATCCAAGCTGATTGTTTTGACCCAAAATTACCGCTCGACTCAGGAAATACTAGACAAATCATATCGACTCATCCAACATAATAATCCCGATAGGCTCGAAGCCAAAGAGGGGATAGACAAAAAACTACTTTCCGTAAGAAAAGAAATGGGCGAATCTATCGAACTAATTTATACCGACAGAGTAGAGTATGAAGCAGACGAAGTGGTAAAAAAGATTAAAGCATTAGCAGGCTCCAAAACAGGGTCCGACCCCCAACCCTATAGTTGGAAAGATTTTGCAATCTTAGTTAGAGCAAATAATCATACCGAGCCATTTGTCAGATCATTCTTGAGATATGGTATCCCATTTCAATTCCTCGGACCTGGACAACTATTCCGTCAGCCGGAAATTAAAGATCTCATCTCTTATTTACAAGTTATATCCAATTTCGAAGATAATGTCTCTCTATACAGAGTCTTAGCCATGCCCTATTTTGATATTTCTCCCCGTGATTTAGTAGCTATTTCCAACCTAACTCGTAAATATAATCTAAGTCTATTTGAATCTTGCGAGGTAGTGCTGGGTATTAGAAAAATTGATAATATTAGACTCCCAGTTATCTCTACCGGTTCTCAAGAAAAAATTACAAAAGTTATTGGTATGATCACCAGACATCTCAATCTTCTGCCCAAGGAGACGGCCGGACAAATACTCTATTATTTTTTGGAAGACACAGGCATGATCAAAAATATTCTAGATTACAAATTTCCCATAGATGAAAAAAAAGCCAATAATATATCCAAGTTATTCTCCAAGCTCAAAACCTACGAATCAGAGCATGAAGATGCTTCAGTCAGAACAGTGCTTGATTGGATTATGCTTTCTATGGAACTCGGTGAATCTCCTCTAGCTACCGATAGCGATTGGATGACCAATGATGCCGTAAATATACTCACCGTTCACAGCGCCAAAGGATTGGAGTTTAAAGTAGTTTTCTTAGTCAATCTAGTCTCACAGAGATTTCCCACTACCGAAAAGAAGGAGCAAATCCCCATACCCGCCGAGCTTATAAAAGAAGAACTTCCTGAAGGTGATTATCACGAACAAGAAGAAAGGCGACTTTTTTATGTCGGTATGACTAGGGCAAGAGATAGACTCTATTTTTCCGCTGCTAATTTTTATGGGGAAGGGAAAAGAGCCAAAAGACTTTCACCATTCATTTCCGAAGCATTGGGTGATGAATCAGTCGGAGCTCAAATCACGAAACCCACCAGTCAGCTGTCCTTGCTAGATTGGCATAAAGAGGAATTGGTAGAAAAAAAATCTCTGAAAAAGATTCCCTCTATCAATTATATTTCCTATTCCCAAATAGATTCTTTCCGCCTTTGTCCACTTCATTATAAATTGCACTATGTGTTAAATATTCCTCCACCTGTTTCTGCCGCGTTATCTTTTGGATCAAGCGTTCATAATGCCCTCAAAGA
>JACQJU010000046.1 GCA_016204905.1 Candidatus Gottesmanbacteria bacterium
ATGGCAATTGATGCAGTATTAATGATAATTTCTGCTTATTGGATATTTTCATCGCTTCCTAATTCAATTTTACTTCTTTCCGGTGGGGTGGCGGGAATAATGCCGGATTTAGTAGAACAAATCCTTCTAGTTTTTGGGATTGCTCTTCCCGGGTGGCAGGATAAATTTCAATGGAGAGTATCGGCAAAATATGGATTTATCAGTTATCCGATAATCTGTCTTATTACATTGTATCTTCTTACTTATTGAAGTGGAACTTAACACCCTTAATGTTTAATCCGCAATACAATGTAGTCGAGGGCGATTAATCTTCCACCAGTTTGTCCAGCTTTATTAGACTGAGTTATCAGCAGCGTATGTTGACCACAGGGAAGTTCGGATGATTTCCATTTAACATGCTGTATTTGGCCAGTGGAGGTATTAATAGAGTCAGCTTTTACGTTATCAATATAGACTTCAGCATAACCTCGGTTGACCCAGCCAAGAAAACCAACTTCGATCTGGCTACCAGTAAAAGTTAAGCTGGTTTTAGCACCAAGATTTTTGGTGACAGTATTTACGGATAAAGGGCCGGGGGCGTAATGAAAATCATTTAGGTAAGCGACTGAAGATCCTCCTCCGCCAGATTGACTGCTCCAAGGGCCTGAATAACTTATGCTGGGATCGTTATTATTCAGTTTTGACTCTTGGGTATTACCGGTTGGGGTAGAGCAATCGAGATGAGTTTGCCCCATGGATCCAGTTAAACTAACTGTCAGTGTTTTTCCAGAAGCAAGGGTAATAGTCTCGGTATCAAGGGCGGTTTGTAAATCACCACTGACCAGTTTGATTATGTAACTTCCTGGCGTAGAGGCACGATTTGCCCAACTTGTTAGGTTATTAGCGGGGATAACTTCCGAGAAAGTTTTCCCGCTGGCTGTCGGTCCCTGAATGAAGATTTTAAATTCTGTACATTGTTGCCCACAGTTGGCGCTAATTGTTAATCTCCCGTCTTGTGCCGAAGAGGGACTAGGAGAGGGACTTGGTGACATTGATGGTGACGGAGAAAGTTTTGAGGACGTGGGTGCTGGTGGGGGTGTGCACTTGGGTTGGGGAGTGGTGATGGTGTTTTTTATTCGGTTGAAAGTAGCCGATCTTTTGATGGATCCATTTTTGCTGTCCCATTCTTCCCATTTGACATAACCCCATTTCCGACTATAGTAGAATTTTTCGAAGGCGTTGGCGTAGTCGTATTTGAGAACAATGATATCCTGTTTACCTAAATCTCCACCAATGTCGAGACTTGGATAATGAGTTTCAAGGGTCATGGTATATGGGTGATTCCATCCCTTAATTTTTTTGCATGAGCTATCATAGAAAGTTAGATTATTTGGATCAACTTTTATAGCCTTGCCGACGGCCATTTTTCTCTTCATCCAGATTCCCGGGAAGAATTTATACGATCTGGCTTCCTCAAAGCCGGGAGGCGTGTTGCCGACGCCAATTGAGCTATCCTCTTTCAAATAAATAAAGTTATCATCCCAAGTGTAATATTCAAAGGAATCGGGGTCGTTAAATTTAGCGGAGAAGAGAGACTGACCGGAAACAGTCTGGCTGAGATTATGAGTGCCATCGAGTGATTTGGGATTTGGGTCGACACCAGCTGCGTGATCGCTGACTAAGTAGTCGAGCGTATCGATTCCGCCACTGGCTTCCTTTTGAAGCAGCTGGACTTTTCCAATGTTAGATACTACTAGAACTAAAACAGCAAAAAGGGCGATGAGAAGAATAAAGGGGAGATACGTTTTCTTTGGAGCAGGAGATATAGGAAATTGAGGAACGGTTGGTGGCATAGAAGTACTATCAGGTAGTAAAGGATTTGTAATGGAGTCCGCAGTGGTACTTATGAGTTTATTTTAGCATATTATACATACTAGAAAATACGGATTTATCAGTTATCCGGTGGTGTGTCTGATCGCATTGTACTTTCTTGCTTAGTATCTTTACTGGCAACCTTGTGTTCCTACTGCGACGTCACTTCCGCTTGCGACATATACTATTTGACAGCTTTCAGCTGGAGAACAATCTTCGTCTGTAGTGCATTTTTTAATACACTTTTGAGAACCGGAGTATATTTTGGTGCATTCTGGACCTTTTTGGGGTGCTTGTGCACAATTAAATCCGTAATCGCAAAAATAACCAGAAGAACATTCTTGGTCTGATGAGCATAGAGCAGATTGGTTTTGATCCAAGAATTTGAATGTAGAGAGGATTTGGTCAAAAGTATTCTGGATTGTTTGATCCGAAGTGTAGATTCCGATTTCATAAATTTTGTTTTCCTTTGGGATTTGATATTGGACTACTTTCCCATATAAACCTGTAGAAATTGTTTTAACTGACTCTATCTCTGATACCTCAACTAGAATTGAAGAAATATACGTTATATCCGCTTCTGGAACTGTACCTGGTTTTTGTATAAGGGAAGATATATTTCCAGAATAATTATATGGAGAAATTTGGATTCTTATTTCGGCACCTTTAACTACTTTATTTACTGGTTCTTGATATTCCACATTGGGGGATTTAATTAAGATAATCGTCTTGTTTTCAATCTCTTCAATATTCCAATCTGAAGGATATCTGATAGAAAACTGTAAAACAGAATTGGTATATGTTTTCCAATTGGCGGTGGGATCAACAGTTGGCTTAGGTGAAGGTAAAATCGAAGGTTGAGGACTGGTACTCTGCTTCTTACTGGAATTTAAAGTATAAACTCCAACTCCTAATACTAGTGCCACTATAATAATGAGGACAATCAGAATAATTACTCTAGGATTAATTGGACTTGGTGGAATAGCTGGAGTGGGAGACTGAACAGGCGGAGTGGGAACCATGGGCGTTTGCTGAGATAGAGTATTTTGGTCCATGATCTAATTATTGCACTAAAATGATAAATTTTCCACACCAAAGCTCGTGAGCTATAAGATATCAAAATTATCCTATCCCAACAATCCAATCACAACATTTCGCAATAGCACAAAAGTGTGATGTCTTTTAATATCTTCTAAGATAATAATTCCGGTAGCGAAGAAATACCGATTTTCCTAAAATCAGAATCAAGAGTAAGAATTAGATCTATTTTGAAACGCCGCAAAATTACCACACTTGTAGCATCAGTTAGCGAAAATTTATGATCTTTATATTTTTCCAACAGTGAAAAAGCCTCATACTGTATTTGCTCATCAGTCCATACTTGAATTATCATCTTCTTCATTACGGCTATCTGGAAATATTCAATAAATGATCTGGCTTTATACCATCCTACATCATAAGCCAAGCGCGTCACGGTTTCATCAACTATATCATTGGAAGTATATATCTCTATTTCGTTTGATAGATATTTGGAAAATAAATGAACAATCTTACTGTGGTTTTTATCGTCTTTTGCAGAATATGCTATCCAGGCAGAGGTATCTATGAATAATTTCCGAACGTCATCCATTTAGCAAATTAATCTCTAAAATAAATACTGTCAACATCTTCCGATAAATTCTTACTCGTACCTTTTATTATTCCTGCCATTTTAAGGAGTGGGTTGTTCTTAGATTTTGGACCATAAGTAGCTGTTAGTAACTTTTTATATTCTCGAGCCACCCGTGATAGAACATCGCGAATTATTTGTGACCGGCTCATATCAAGCTTATGAGAAAGCCTGTCGAAAACGTTAACATCATTTGGATCAAGGTATATCTGATATCGATTCATATTATATACACCATATCATATATGGTGTATATTTGTCAATAAATAATTTTCCCACAAAAAATCCCGCTATAAAAGCGGGGTCATTTTTTTGCCTCTGAGTCCCACGGCCTTGACTTATTTTCGCAATCTCCTGCGAGATTACTATCGTCGGCGCTGGAGCCTGCCTGCCGGCAGGCAGGCGTTTTACGGTTCTGCTCGGCACGTAAAAATTTGAAAATACAAGCGCCCCGGCAACGACTTATTTTCGCATATCCTTGCGGATATACTATCGTCGGCGCTGATGCGTTTCACATCCCTGTTCGGAATGGGAAGGAGTGGTTCCACATCGCTCTAGTTACCGAGACAATTCTATTTTCAAATTTAACGTGCCAGCCACGTTAGTCGCTTTGCGACTTTACGTGGCGGAATGGTAAGAAGTAGTTCCACTCCGCTCAAAAGACCGCAGGACTCAAGGGCAAATACACCCTAAAAAGTGAACAGAAAAGCTGCATCGATCTTATTTTAGCCTAAAAATCTACTCTCGACCAATTAGTACGGATGGGCTAAATATCTTACGATACGTACACCTTCCGCCTATCAACCTTGTCATCTACAAGGGGTCTAAAAAGGATACCTTATCTTGGGAAGAGCTTGGCGCTTAAGATGCTTTCAGCGCTTATCTCTAAGGTATGTGGCTATCCAGCTTGCTGCCCTTGATAGGACAACTGGCACACCAGGGATTCCTCCCACTAGGTCCTCTCGTACTGTAGTGAGCTCTCCTCAAATATCCAACGCTTGCACCGGATAGAGACCGACAAT
>JACQJU010000051.1 GCA_016204905.1 Candidatus Gottesmanbacteria bacterium
GAAAATCATTTCTAAGGTGGCAGAGAGGTTATTAATTCATCAATTTATAATTTAGCATTCATAATTCATAATTAATTATCTCCCCGCCGCCTTAGATTCAAAGGCAATCGGCGCGATTGATCCAATTAGCTTCTTATTATCAAAGAAATTTTGATAACAAGAGACAGAAGGAGGAACATCTTCATGATGTCTTCGAAAAATATTGTGATTGCAATAATCCTAGTTGCAATCGCAGCTTTTATCGCCAAAGCTCCGATAGAGGTACTGGCGTGCCTCTCTTTGATCGCATGCGGTCAAAGGTAAATATCGGGCGATTCGCTCAAGGAGGCGGAAAATGAATAGTACGAACAATGCACCAAAAAAAGATCCCATCGTTTGGATCTTAGCAATCACAAGCATAGTTCTTAGCATAGCCACAATTATGATTGTTCAACACAAACCAATCGGCGATGCCTTAATCATAATAGGATGCTTTCTCAATCAACAGCATCCGCTATGCTCATAAAGGCAGAAAGGAAAAGAAGCTATGTTCACCATCAGAATCACGAGGATCGCAGGTTCACTTCTGCCGGAACTCTGGCAGAGAAACTAAGACAAGGCTTGCCCCCTTGCCGATTACAATTTCGCTAAAGGAGGCGAAAAATGAAACGCTGGATTTTTCTTCTCATCCTTCTAGGGGTACTATTGATAGCGATTGCATCGTTTATCCTTTTTCCCCAAGAAGTATCAGAGGGTTTGATACGGGTGGGAAAATTGCTCGGTGGAACTGAACTGACAGAACAAATCTCACCACCGACTAACACACCGGCGAATGGAATCTATTTACCCCGTCTAAGGTGTAATGCAACAGCAAATGGACCGTCCGTCGACGTAGCGGTCAATGATTATGCTGCATATGTTACATACTGGCGAGATGATAATCGCCGAGTCACATATAGGATTCCTATCTTGCAGTACCAAAAAGGAGAAAACATTTATTGGAGTGACAAATGCACACTCCCTAAATGAGCTTTCAGGTGATGGTGGACAGACTGGGCCACGACTGACTCGTCTAGAGTCACTCTCAACCCAGCTGTCCATTATCTTTGAGTACACCTTAAAGGTGTACTAGACCTGCCCGCAAAGCTCTCGCTTGCGAGGCAGGCGGGTAGGACACCTGCCTGCCGGCAGGCAAGCCTCTGGCATTTATAGTAGATTTTTCGGATCAAAGAAGCGCAAGTGAGGAATTTTGGCAAAATCTTTTTTATTACGGGTTGCTAATTCGCCGTCTAAATATAAACAAGTTGAGGCAATTATAAGATCAGCAAAGCTCGCTTCCTGCACATATGTCTTTCTTCGAAGTATTCTGCCTAAAACCTCTGCAATATTGTAAGTAAAATCTTGAAAGTGAAAAAGCGCTAAGTATTTTTTCGATCTTTCCGCGCTTATTTTTATTTCCTCTTCCTGAGTAGTAAGATACTCCGCTACGACAACAGTTGGTACTATTGCTATATAATTATTCCGATCTTTCAAGATTTCATTTATCCAAGGAGCAAGCCGATGTGCATGATCAATAAGGACATCTGTATCCAATACAACAGTTCTCACCGAATGATCCCTTTCGAAAGATTCTCTAGGTACTTCCTCTCTTTCTTTTTCCATGCAGGAGTCTCTATGACCGACCAATATTTTCTCTTTTTTGATTTAGCATAGATTTTTTGTACATCCGCAATAATCTTATCTATCTCTTCAGGAGATTTTTTCTTTTCTCCAGGAATCAGCCTCACAGTCCCTTTTCCTTCTTTTTCTATGGTAAATTCTTCTCCTTTGTAAATAGTTCTATCCAGAAGCTCAAAAAACCTATTTCTAGCCTCAGTAGCAGAGAGTGTAGTGTTCATAGCCTATCACGTTTGACGTGATGTACACAGTGTACACTCTGTACACTCAATTGTCAACCGCGACCCAGCCTCCATTATCTTTTTTTATAGGGAAATAGTTTCTCAGAAGATTTTTACTATTTAACTAACTGTCTAATTGTCTAATTAACTAATTATCTAAGTAATTAATTTCAACTAATTTCAACCAATTCCAACTGATTCCAACCGCCTTATCTCTTCCCCACCAATTCTTCTATCTTTATCTGTTCTTCTGCCTTCTTTTTTGCTTCTACTTTTACTACTTTCTCTACATCTACTCTTTCTTTTTCTACTTTCTTCATGATCTCTTCTACTTTCTTGGCTTCTCTATCTATATGCTTCTTACTTGGTGGGGTTGCTATCGGTACAACAGCCGCCACAGCCAGAGCAGGAGTAAAACTAAATCTCATATAATCCCCTATTTCCCCAAACTTTTTCAAACGGTGTATACAACTCGAGCAGAACTTCACCCTTATTCTGATCCCATGTTTGAGCACAAATAACTTCTGTAGATTGGCCCGAAAAAGTCTAGCCGTCCTATTTTTGGCATGCGAAGCCTGGTGTCCCATCACACTTCCTCTACCACAATTTTCACATTTTGCTGCCATATATATCCTCTCAAATAATTGGTATAATATAGCATAATTAACAAGAAATTCCAATTACCAAGCACCAAATTACAAACAAATCATAAATCCCAAACACCAAATGCTAAACAGATCTGAAAATTCGAATTTGAAAAATTGGAAATTATTTGGAATTTGGAATTTGTAGCTTGGAATTTTCTATTATATGATCTCAAACCTTATCAGCAACCCTCTCTCATTTATCATCTATATCGCCGCCCTTTTAGTCGCCATCACCATCCACGAGTTCTCCCATGCCTATATGGCCGATCGGCTCGGTGACCCTACTCCCAAACTTATGGGTAGAATCACCTTCAACCCTTTGGCCCATCTAGACGTTTTGGGCACACTGATGCTTGTACTAGTAGGCTTTGGTTGGGGCAAACCCGTCCAATTCGACCCATTCAATCTCCGCCATCCCAAAAAAGATTCTGCACTTATTTCTCTTGCCGGTCCAGCTTCTAACCTGATACTAGCATCCATACTCTCACTTATATTACGTGTCGCTTCTCCAATTGGTCTAATTAGTCCAATTAGTCTAATTGAAAGCATACTCGAACCATTCATTTACCTAAACGTCCTTCTGGCTATTTTCAATCTTATCCCGATCCACCCGCTGGATGGTTTTAAAGTCGTCGGCGGCCTACTTCCCAAACATTATTATGATTCCTGGGTACAACTAGAAAGATATGGCCTTCTGTTTCTTATCATTCTTTTGTTTCCCATCTTTGGCACTTCCCCAATTATTTCCATCATCAGCCCAATAGTGAATTTAATTTTAGGTATTTTAATTCCAGGAGGAAGTGGAGGAATTACATAGAATTTCTAATTAACCTAATTGATCTAATTTCTAAAAAATAACCAAATTTAGAAATTGGGATTTGTTTAGGTCAATTAGAAATTAGAAATTAGAAATTTCTCTATGTACTACCAAAAAAGTATTGCTGAAATTTTAAAAGAACTTCAAACTCACCCCAACACTGGGCTCACTTTCCCCGAAGCCGAAAAGAGACTCAAGAAATATGGCCCCAACATCCTACCCTCCAAAAAACCACCGTCACTTATCTGGAAATTTCTTTCTCAGTTCAAATCCTTTTTAGTCATCCTACTTCTTGCCGCCACCGCTCTCTCTGCTTTTTTGGGCGACTTTTTAGATGCCATTGCTATCTTTGCTATTGTTATACTAAACGCAGCAGTTGGCACTCTACAAGAACTAAAAGCAGAAAGAACACTATCGCAATTAGAACAATTAGACCTACCTGAATCATTAGTCTTAAGAGACGGTCATTTAGAAAAAGTACCCACCGACCAAATAGTTTTAGGAGATATTATTATTTTAGAAGAAGGCGTCAAAATACCCGCCGATGGCCGGATTATCGAAAATTTTTCTTTATCTATCGATGAAAGCATACTCACCGGAGAATCCCAGACCACTAACAAAATAACCGGCGAGCTTACTACTGATAATATTCCCCTAGGTGATCAAAAAAATATGATTTTCAAAGATACCCAAGTGGTTTCTGGACGAGGCAAAGCAGTAGTTGTTGCCACTGGATCATCTACCGAAATAGGCAAAATCGCCTTGAGTCTCGAGGAGGCGCCGGATGAATTATCCCCCTTGTCTGAAGAATTAGATAGAGTAGGCAAAATGCTTACAGGAGCCGTTATTGCTATTGCTATTGTCATCTTTATCATTACTTCAATAAGAGGTGTAAAACTTATCGATAGGATCCTGATTGCTGTAGCTCTATCAGTAGCAGCCATTCCCGAAGGACTTCCAGCCATTGCTACTATCACTCTTGCCCTTGGTGTCGAAAGGCTAGCCAAGAAAAAAACTGTCACCAAAAAGTTAACAGCCGTAGAAACACTCGGTGCTGTGAAAATCATCGCTACCGATAAAACAGGCACCATCACCGAAAATAAGATGAATGTCACCGATATCGTCACTGCCGATGGAAAACACTTTCAAATAGAGGCAGAGGGTTACAAAACCAAAGGCACTTTCTTTTCTGACCAAAAACCCATCATCCCTCAAGAATTTAAACAAATTTATGAACTCCTAGAATGTGCTATTTTAGCCAACAATGCTTTTGTCAAGCTTCAACAAGTTCAGCTTGACACTGAGCAAGGTCGAAGTGTCAAGAAAAAAGATGACACTTTTGAGATTGTCGGCGACACCACCGAAGCAGCCTTGCTTATAGCCGGAGAGCGAGCAGGTCTGCCAACTGATAAAATCAAATCCCAAAATAGCCGCATTTTTGAAATGCCTTTTTCCGCAGATCGCAAAATGATGAGCGTTGTCGTCAAAATCGATGACACCGATGATGTTTTCATTTTTGTCAAAGGAGCACCTGAGATAGTCATGAACCAAACTACTTTATCTTCTCTAGAGAAAACTAAATTTGCCAGAATAGTCAATAACTTAGCCTCCAAAGGACTCCGTACTTTGGCCCTGGGGAGACGTAAACTCAGCAAAAAGGAGGTCAAGGATGTTTTGGAAAATAACCATTTACCAGAAGACAATCTAGAATTTTTAGGCATTATGGGAGCCAGAGATACACTCCGTCTGGATATTAAAGATGCCCTCTTACGGGCAAAATCTGCCGGAATAAAAACCATCATGATTACCGGAGATCATATCAGCACGGCCATATCTATAGGCCTGGAAAGCGGTATTATAGAAAAAGGAAATCAAGCCATCGCCGAAAAAGATTTTGAAGATTTGTCTAGAATTCAAATTGCCCACCTCATCAAAACCGATAAATATCGTATTTTTGCCCGAGTCTCCCCACTGGGCAAACTGAAACTCATTGAGTCGATCAAACTTCTCCCCGCTACCCGTGTCGCAGTCACCGGAGATGGCGTCAATGACGCTCCAGCACTAAAAGTAGCTCATGTGGGACTAGCTATGGGGTCGGGCACTGATATCGCTCGTGAAGTCTCAGACATGGTTATAACCGATGACAATTATTCAACTATCATTGAAGCCATCAAAGAAGGCAGGATCATCTTTGCCAATCTCATCAAATTTATCAGATACCTCATCTCCTGTAATCTGGCCGAAATAGTGGTAGTAACCCTTGCTGTAATATTTGGCACCCCACTTCCTCTTATCCCCATCCAGCTTCTCTGGATCAATCTCATCACCGATGGTCTTCCTGCCCTTGCCCTCGGCAATGATCCGCCTGAATATGACGTGATGCTCAAACCTCCCAGAGCCGGCAATACGCTGCTTCACAAAAGGAGATGGACATTTATGTTCACCGAAGGACTAGTCATGGGCATCTCTGTTTTTATGCTCTATCTTTTTTCTCTCTTACGTTATGATCTTCTTACCGCCCAAACTATAGCCTTTACTACTCTTTGTATCACCCAACTCATCCATGCTTTATCCAACCGAAGCACCAGAACCTCTTTATTTATATTGGGATTTTTCAGCAACAAGCATCTTATTTATGCCATCATCTTTTCTTTCTTTTTACAGGTCCTAGTCATCTACACCAACTTTGGCCAAATTATATTTAAAACTGTCACCCTGAACTTTTATCACTGGATAGCTATTATGCTCGTATCGTTTATACCTTTCTTCTTCGTCGAGCTAAAAAAATTAGGCCTCAAACAACTGAAAATATAGAATCCTATTCTTTTCTTCACTCATCAAACCTGCTGAATAAAGAAAAGAAGAGAAAGATAATTGGTAAGACATCGCGGGCGCGAAAAGACGAGAGTACCACTCGCAATATCGAAAAAATCATCCTTCTCCCCTGGTCCTGGTTATTTGCTTGCAGCATACCGTACCTCAATTACGTCGTGATGCCTCCATAACTCCGATTGTAGGCCTCAATCATTGCTCGAACCCGACGCAATTCCACGCTTACTCTTGGCACCATCTTTGGAGCCTGACCGCGAAGAGACATAAGCTGCCGCTCTAAATCATACAGCTCACTCACGCCGCCTTTCAAGGTCTGTATGATTATGTCGAAATTCTGCCTCGCCTCTTGCTCATCAAGTGTCTGCATATGGTCTCACCTCCTTTCCCTCTTATTCGAATATTGGACGACTCAATTGCCACCTTGTTGATAGGCTCTCATCAGCGCTGTCTTACTGATGAATTCCATAACCGCCGCGTAGAGATCGCGATATGCTTTCTGGGGGTTGTCGGATGATAGCTGTTCGTCAAATCCTGCCTGACAACCAAACGTGCTGGCAATCAACCATAGATTTGCCCACGCATTCCTCGCGGCTCCCATGTGAGTATCAGTTAAATGTCTCGGAATTTCCGCAATAGCCGCAAGTGCACGTACCAGCGCACTCATACGCTCAAATTCTTGAGCTTCAAAAGAATTTGACGCATGCGCTGACTCTTGCAACAACTCATCTGCCAAAGTTGACAGTTGAGTAGGTAAATCGTCTACTTTGCCTCTGACAATATCTCCCGCTCCATAACTCATTATGTTCTCACTCCTTTCGTATCCAGGACCACACGCCCGTGATGATAAACTCATCACGAATGTGTGAACCAGGAGTAGAAAGAAAGTAAGTAAACCAGGACTGTAAATGTGCGATGAGAATCTTTTAAATCCCGCAATTGAAGAAGAAAAATTCTCAACACCAACAGAAATCTTGCCTCTTATTTGGTAAAACGCTATTTGTCTCGCCTAGAATACAAGATTAATACTATAGACTACTACAAACCTATTACTTTATCAAATTTTCTCATCTTGACTTACTTCAATCATTTCCCTAAACTATAGTTAAATGTTTTAAAACATTTTCTCTAAATATATCAAAATGTCTCAGGTTTCTCGACGTATAATCAAGAAGAATATCGCCCAAAAAATTGACAAACTATTATTGGATTCACTAAATATTAGTTCCCATGGAAAGATGAGTTCCGAATTTCTCGACGATTTACTCACTCCCACAGAAAAAATTATGCTCACTAAAAGATTAGCTATAGCCTATTTACTGCTTAAAGGTTATCCTTATCAGGTCATTAACCAAACACTTAAAGTAAGTAATCCCACTATCAGAACTATAGCGTTAATACTCCAATACAAAGGCAGAGGCCTAAGGTATACGATAGATAAATTATTAAAGGTAGAAAAATGGCGAAATTTCTTTGAAGAGTTGGGAGATCTTGCCGTAGAACTTGTAGGTATGGCTCCCGGGAGCAATTGGAAGTCGACTAAGTCTTATCTCCATCGCAGAGAAATTCTAAAACAATCCCCTCTTTAACATCTAGTTAGATGTTTTAAAACATTTTCTTTTATTGTATCAAAACACATCAATTACACAGAAGATATAAAGTTTCTATAAAACTTTTACTAGAAGATTAAGTAATGCGAAAAAATTTAATGTTTACGGCGCGCACAAAGCCAGATCGGCACTGTTGATGATGCCGTCACTATTTAAATCATAACTGATCTGATAATTGGGACTAGCAGGCACTGCCCCCATCCTTTTGGCTACCTCATTACAGGGTATTTGACCGCCACCTCCTGGAGTAGGACTAGACTGTATACCCAGAGTCGGACTCGGCAGTAAAGTGTTGGCACCCGATGTAGTAAACGTCCAGGGTACACCAGCATTGTCATAAGTCTTATCTCCTATTTTTATCTGGAAATAATAAGTCGTCGTGGGAGTAAGTAACGATAGTACTATACTATGACTTGTCGTTTCAGTATCACTAGCAAAAAGAGTCAGATTAGAAGCATCAGTACCATACTCAAGTAGGGCCTGTACCGCTTCAGCAGTAGTAAAAGTTATTGTCGCTGAGTTACTCGTCACTGCTGTAATTTGAACATTTTCTGGACTGCTATTCCCAGCTTTGGCCAAAAGATTATATATCCTATCCCCAGCAATTAGGACTATCCCTAGAGTCAGAAGAAGTCCAAATATCAGTACAATCGGTTTCGTATATTTACCCATAAATTATAGTAGAATCAATGCCAATCCAATAACAGTCAATAAAATTCCCGCTCCCACGGCTATTACCGTCACTTCAGTTGAACCAGATCTAGGCAGTCCCGTAGGATCACTAGTACCCGTAGTTATAGGCGTAGCATCAGCTGGACCTACCGTATAAGATGCTGTTATTAGACTATCACAATCTATTATATCCGACGAATCACTTCCTTTTATTATGTTAGAATCAGCTTTACTTCCAGCAACACATTCCAATGATACCGTCGAAGTACCATTGGCCTTGGCGCTAAATTCTATTGTAGCCAAAACTCCTGTTCCACTTTTTAGCTCTGTACTACCAGGATTCTCAAATCCCGAAATAAGATATTTATTCGTACCAGTGATGGGATTAGCCGCAAAGGAGGTATAAAAACCACCGTTGGTAGGAACTGAGTCAATAGACAATATATTGGGATCATAGACTATCATAGCATCAGCACCCGATGTCTGTTGATTTACTGTATTGATATTGATTGTGACTGTCAATTTTTGACCCACAACAACACCCAAAGATGTCGGCTCAAAGGATAGAGTTTGAGCATAAGCTTTCTCTTTTACTAAATTATGAAGTAATAAAAATATAAGAAATAAAAATAGTATTTGTACAATCTTCATCTATTTATATTTATAGTGGCCTCCCCGACATTTCCTAATATATTATTAGATGTGGAGTTTTGTATGATATTAGACAAGTCCTTCCCAGTTGGGCTGACCAGGAAACTAATAGTCGTCTGACCAACCTGCTTAGCTTTCAGCTGCAAAGTCGCAAAAAGTATCTCGCCGGCAAGCGGCGTCGGTTGAGGCTCAAAAGTTACTCCAGTAATATAGATCCTACTCTTATCTTTATCCACAACATTTTTGAGATAAGAAGGAAAAGCATCGCCGAAAGAAGCCTTACCACCAACTACTTCGATATAAGCGGGATCAAAAGATAGTACAGCATCAACACCATCCAGTGAGTAAGAAGAAGCAACCAACATAATATCTAATGTTGCGCTTTGTCCTAATTTTAGGTCTAGACTAGCGGGAACTAAATATAGTCTCCCCTCCTTAACATTACTCACCTGCTGATTCTGAGTAGTAGTTTCTGTAATAGTTGGTGCTGGCGTTTTTCTATTGGCTAACCTTATATAGACTACCACCAGAAGAAGTATCGCCAAAATACCCACCAATATATATATTTTTTTAGTCACAATAGACTTAGGCACGTCTGGTGGTGAATTTTGGTCCATATTTGGACTCATATCTAGAACAATAACTTGATCTTGATTGTTTTCTGTATTCATTTTATAATTTTACATTTCATTGTAACATTGGAACATTGTCCATTGTTGCATTCTCACTCATCATCCGGCTTCGTCGACAAAGTGACTACCATAATCCCATTATCCGCGGCATTTACTATATTATTATAGTCCAAATCTGCCACTATCAAATCTTCCCCTGTCGTTTTACCCATTCTACTTTTTAGCAGTGAGACATCGGCAGCATTCACTATACAATCTTGTCCTAAATTACTAGCTGGATCTGGCAAATCTCCTCCTGCAAGAGGCTCAGCAGTCCAGTCAAAATTTTGGGCGGCAGGATTATTATTTTGGAGAACAAATTTATTTACCATCTTGGTACTTCGCTGCTTTTCCCCTTTAACTGATAATGAATAACTTTTATCAGCACTTGCATAAAGTAGAGTTACCCAACCTCCTTGCTCTACAGGAACATCCACCGGATCAATCTCCTGATATAATACTTTAAAGGATGTGCCTTCTTTAGGATAGTAGACTCCATTACTGTCTGCTGACATGATGATATCCTTATAGAAATACTCACCAGTCCCAGGTGCTTGGCAGGAACCCTCCGCAGCACCGCTTTCTGCGGCCACTACCAAATCAACAATCTTGAGTCTCACTTTGATATCTGGAATTCCCTCTGCCCCTTGTATTTTTATGCCAAACCGCACCTGAGGATTAACTGCAGCGCCACCAGTAGGCGTAGGCGTCGCTGTCAATGTCGGCCCACCTGGTGTAATTGTCGGTGTCGGTGTTCCAGTCGCTCCACCTCCGCCTCCAATATTTATCGTCAAAGAATCTGTATCACCTATAGGTAGATCAAATTTTGTCAGTTCATCATCATCTCCAGGTGTTGGTGTCGGTCCACTTGGCGTATTAGTTGGTCCAGCTGTAGGAAAAACTACATTTCCGGTAAATATAAATTTATCGATACCCACATAATTTCCTGTTGAGGGACTATTATGTTTGCCTACCACATAGACCCTCACTCGATAAGTGGCATTTTTATCCAGATTATCAAAAAATATTTCATCCGTAGTATAAGCCACTTTCGCGGCATAAAGATTTAATCGTTTCCTGGTATTAGTTTTAGCAGTAAGATTCCTTAGAACTACTCTCACTCGACCAGCATCGGGAGATTTTCTCAAGATTACCTTGACACTTTTTGCCTTAAACTTGATCCGGGCATTATTTTTCTTCACATTAGCTCTCTTATAGGTAGTACTTCCATCCTTACCCGAGGACCACGTACCCTTATATTTCACTTTTTTATCATTTTCTTGGATTGTAGTAGTACCTTGACCCGCTTCAAACACCGCCACCCCCGCGTCTTCTGCATCTAGAACCAACTCATCAGCCGCTTCCTCAGCCTCAGTTATACCATCATCGTCAGGATCCTCGGTAGGAGTCGCGGTGGGAATTCTGGTAGGAGTATTGGTGGGATTGGCAGTTCCTGCAAAGATAACAAATTTATCAAATCCGACCCATCTATCTGATGAAGCACTATTTTTAGTACCGAGGACTTTTACCCTGACTCTATAAACCAAAGAAGGATCTAAATTCGTATAGGTATATGTATCAAATAATGCCGCTCCTTGTTTATAGAGGTCTTTAGTTTGAGATACCGCAACAGCTCCGCCTATTTGTTTGATTATGATTTTTGCTTTACCGGCATTATTAGATTTCCTTAGCGTTACGCTTACCTTGTTAGTGCCGGTAAATTTTAAGCGCACTGAATTTTCAGGACTACCCGTTTTGGAGGAGGCATAGGTCCCATCTCCCCCAGGTTGATTCTTAATCCAGGTAGAATTAGACCCAGACGGTTTATATTTCACCGAAGAAGAATTATCCTGATATGTCCCAGGCTTCACTGCCGGGACAGCCGCATCTTCTCTATCCAAAGCGCCTTCTTCGCTAGATTCACCCGTAGTAAGACTTTCTTGAGCAGTCACGATACCAGCCGATCGCCCCCCAACCACCAAAAAAGCCATAAAACATAATACTATCAAATTAAAAATTATAAATAATCTAGATTTTATTTGTTTTTTCATATTAAGGTGTAGGCGATGGTGTAGCCGTGGGATCACCAGATCCAGGCTCTATTCCCACCACTTGTAACAACCGCACCCCATTGATATCAGTAAGTTCGTCAGCAGTAGGATAGCGTATAATACCATCGCCATCCTCCTTGGCTTTAAATGTGATTGTTGCCATCAGCATCTCTCCACTTGATAATGCTGGTGTTAAGCGGCGGGAAACCAATACTAAACGTAGGTAATTAAATTGGTCATTATATGGCTGATCCACCTGTGTCAGTATGACATCAGTAAAAGGCTTATTACTACCTACTTCTGGTGCGATCGTAGGTGCTGTATAAAATTTACTTTTATCATAAAGTATCCGGAAATCGACTCCTGAGACTTTTACATTATTATTAGTAGATTTTAGTTTGGCTTTTACCGTAAAAGTTTCATCCTTATCAGGACTATTATTACTACTTTCCAATATAAAATCAGCTTGTCCGGCAAGAGCCGCTCTTGGTCTTATCTCCTGCTGCTGTCTTGTCAAGTAAAGAGCAATAGGCAACGAAACCAGCAAAAGTAGCAGGAGTAATATTCCTATTTTCTGCTGTCTAGTTAAATTTTTTAGATATTTCATCAAAGTTCTTTCTTCTAATTTCTAACCTCTAATTTCTAAGCTCTAATAGCCAATGACTAATGACTAATGACTAATGACTAATCTCACTCATCATCCTCATCTATCTCATCAGCTTCGCTTGTTGCCTTAAGGCTCGTCGCATTTCTTCTCCACTTTTCAAAATCTGCCAAATTCACCAAAAAAGTATTTGGGTCTCTTTTGGCTCCACCATCGGCACAAACACCATTGGCGTTTCTTCTCCTATTGCGATTTGGCACCGTTCCAAATTGCTTTTTGAGGCGATTGAAGTCTTTGGCAGTGACCGTACCATCACAATTATAATCTCCCTTTCCTCTCCCTTTACCTTGGTAACCAGTCACAAACTCATTGCACTTCTTGGGGCAAACTTGCCCTGTGGGAAATGGTGTTGGAGTTACCGCCGCTCCTCCGCTACCACCCCCGCCCCCAGAGGCGCAAGTTCCAGCCGGTGGAGTCGCCCCATTATTTAAAACTGAATATACCGCACGGCAAGCATCCGCTGATCCCCAAGCATACTGAGTAGTGATACCCGGAGCGCTATCATCAGCACTACTCTCCAGTGTACTTTTTACCTGAGTATTACTCAGAGATGAGTTAGCCGCCAATATCAGTCCTGCCACGCCAGCTACCTGTGGTGTCGCCATGGAAGTGCCATAAGAATAAGCATAATTTTTTTGTGGCGTCGGTGTTGGAGGTTGACCAGTAATAAGACTCGCCGGCCATAAAGACAGTATGCCCCCGGCAGCACAGCTTGCATCACTGCCCGCTGGACAATTGAAATATCCTCCAGGTGCCGCTATATTTACCCAACTACCATATTCAGAATAGGGAGCAAGAGTTCCATCCGTTTTAGTAGCCGCTACAGATATCACATTGGGAGAGGCAGCCGGATAGACTTTGGGATTAGAAGCATAGGATTTACCATTGCTCGTAGTATAGGCACAGCCCTCATTATTGTCATTATTGGCAGCACCGCAATTACCCGCTGCCGCTACCAAAAGAGCCCCACTATCCCAAGCAGATTGCATAGCATTGTTTATCATGGTTATAATCTCTGAATCTAAGCTATTTTCTATCTGCCCCCAGCTCATATTGATCACTTTGGCTCCCCTAGAAGCGGCATATTTTACTCCTTCCAGTGCTACATCTATACCGCCTCCGCCATCATTATCCAGCACTTTTACGCTCATCAGTTTCACTCCCCATCCTACTCCCGCTATACCTTTACTATTATTGGTAACAGCTCCTATGATCCCCGCCACATGCGTACCATGCCCAGCATCATCTGCCCGTGGTTTAGTTTTATTACAGACTACCCCATTGCCTTCCGCCACGCATCCCACATAGTCATCATCGGCTATCTTACCGGCCAAATCAGGATGATTTACATCGACTCCCGTATCCACTACCGCAATTTTGACATCATCAGTCTTATCATTTACATCTCCCAACAGATCCCAGGCACCATTTGTATTCGCTCCTACCTTCATAGCTCCCAGGCCCCAAAGTTTATTTATATATTCATCATCTACCGTCTTAGTAGCAAAAACCTTGGGCACCCCTCCTGCATAAGCTACGTTGGGATCGGCTTTTGCCGCCGCTATAGCCGCAGCAACATCTTCCACTCTATAAACTACGGCATCGCCATTACCCGCTAGTCCTCCCGCATAACTGGACTCGGCTATCCTGGCACTTACACCAAGTATCATTTCGGCATTCGTAGTACTTTTAAATTTTACTATGATTTTATTTGGAACTTGAGGAGCTGATGGCTCATATGTAGGAGTAAAAACGGTTATCTGGGCGATGGAGATATTTCTCGATAAGAGAATAAAGGAACAAACCCACACCAAAACCGTGGCAAATTTTAGACGCTTAGACATGCTTTACTTTAATAGTGACAAAAACTACAAAAGAAGTCAATCCTTCAATTCCATTCAGGATTGACCCTGAGCGAAGTCGAATGGGTCAATGGGAATTAGTTAGTAAGTCAATTAGTTACTTAGAAAAGGGCAACTTAAGAAGTAACGAAATAACGAAATAACTAACTGGTGATCCGCCAGCTGGCGAAGAAAAAGTAGATTATGATGAGTATATACTAAATACGTAGGCTGCAAACTTGAGCAACTGAAGTACAGATTGTTTTATCATCATATAAAAATTAACTTCTCATCTCCCTCAACCCCTTATAATATTCTGCTCGAGCTATATTCTACAATGTATACTCAGAGATTTTATTAATCTGACAATTCGAAATGTGTACGTAAGGAACCATCATCTTCTATTTGTTGCGCGATTATATATTGTACTGTAAATGCCACACCATACAACTCTCTCAAAAATTCTACTTCCTCAAAACAAGGGTAAGGAGATACATAGAGACTTTCCTGTAGTCGATATAGTCCCAGCTGTTCCAGACGCAGACGGAAAATATCCCTCACTCTTTTATATTTATTTGGTATATCGAAAGCTACTAGTCTCCACCTCTTATCCCACTTCTTGGGCTTTACCTGTTTCATGGTTTCCAATTGATAATTCAACGCCTTGATTCTGCCATTTTTTCTTATGGTTACCTTCACCGTACCATCATCTTGCTCTTTTATAGTGACATACTTTTGTTTAGCCATTTGCGTAAGTACACTTTTAGTACGCCATCGGCTAAATTTACCGCCTCCGATCAAAGTCAAACCAATTGCTGGACCAGCCCCAGGAAAAGCAAATACTAATCCTAAGACTCCAGCAGCTGCCAGGACTTTTAGGAGGGTACGAACTTTGGGATATAAAGTTTCCTTTTTCTCTTCCTCAACTGGCTGTTTAAATATCTTTGCTGCCTTCTCCCAATCGATATGGGCATAGGGATTAGCCACACTGACTCTTTTTTTCCTTACTTTTATTGATCTAAGTATTTTTCTTCGTGCACTCATCACTTTTCTCCCATCAATTCAGTCTAATAAACTATCCTTATAAATTCAAGCTCGAGCTATTATTTATAAGGTTAATTATAAAATCAAAGATTATATAAACAGATGGTGAATCAATAAAAAAGTGGTTTTTTGTTTCTAATTCTTAGCAACCTATGTATACCCTCGGCTATATATATATATACTAAAAAGCAATCGAGGAAAGTATCTTCTGATAATCACTACCTACCAATGATTTCTGCTGGGCTATATAGACTAGATAACTTTTACCCATAAGTAATGTCACTTGCGCACTATCAACAGTATTCGGGTCACCTTGAGTAAAGACCGCTACCTTCCTCCCCTCTATATTTGTATATTGCAAATCATGAACCTGGTCAATAAGATACGATCGAGCAGCAGTCGAAGTAAGATTTGCAGTATTGTTAGGCGTGGTGTAAGAAGATATCCAATCTTCCAAAGTAGTACGATTTTTAAGTGGAAAGATTACGACCTGTATACCCTCATAAGACTGCTTAAAGGGGGGTGTTAAAACTAAAAAAAGTAAATGGTTGCCATTCTCCCGAGTAGTATTTTTCAATATATAATTTACTGGGTAATGGAAAGATAAACCATATTTATTATCTCTATAGACTTGCCCAGACATAGTTGGGGCAAATGTTATAGTAGGTTGAGAAATCTTCTGCTGAAGATTATTTTGCTTTCCGTAAGAAAATAATCCCCCGATCAGCATAAGAAATATAATTCCAAGTAGTATATAAGTATTTTTTTTCATAAGTATTTACCTAATATTTAATTATTGCACTGGCTAGCAAATCCACACTTTCCCCCCTGACATCCCAGTGACGTCTTACAATCGCAGGCGCTCGTACAGGTATCACACAGGTCACCTTCGCGCTTGCAACTCCCCCCACCGCCTTTAGCCCCAACATCAGAACAGCAAGTTTGGCCACCCAAACAACCTGCCTGGCCATGACCTACTTGATCTGCACCACATGTAGAACCTTTTACACACGACCCACCATACGTACAACCGCATTCACCAGTGCAGCTATCGCCTTCATCACCTTCTCCAATTGTAGGAGCGGGATTTCCACCGCATTTATTAGGCCATTGCGCCTCGTCTCTTCCACATTTGGCATCACATGCGCTCCAGTGCGCATCTGCGTCTGCCCGACTACACCCATCTCCTACACCCCAGTCAGTGCAGCAATCACCACCGCTTATTGTACATCTGGCTATATCAAATCCTTTACTACAGCTTCCTGGAGCAGATGTCGCTGTTGGTACTCCCGGCTTACTAGTCGGCTTTACTGTCGGTGTTTTAGTTGGCGGCTTTGTAGGTCCTCCTGGACAACCTGCACAACCAGCACAGTTTAGATTTCCACAAGACTTGGGCACAACGCAAAATTTTGGACATTGATCTTCACTTTGCGTTGGAACAGGTGTCTCAGATGGAACAGGTGTAGGAGAAAGACAACCAGAGCAACCAATACATGAACTATTTCCACAAGAGTCAGGCACAACACAAAAATTTGGACATTTAGGATCCTCTGTAGGAGAAGGTGCAAATACCTGAAATCCTCCCTGTTGTGTACCTACCTGAGTAAAAAATGCCCGGGGAGATAGCTGAAAAACTCCCGCAAATTGATTACCGGCAAAAAAGGCAGCCACAAATATAGAAGCAATTATTACTAGTAGATTAAAAACAGATAAGTGGTATCTCTTTTTTAAAATTTCCCCAAAATCCTCATTGAGTATAGATTTTTTCTTATGACCCTCCATATCATCCAAATTTTCGCTCATATATATTTATTTCTTCTTTGAACGATCTTTCAGTGTAGGATATAAAATAATCGCCAAAGCTAATATTAAAATAGCCCCGGTTAAATAAAAAGCTTGTAACGGATCAATTGTTATATTCATTTTACTTCTTGTAATAAAAATATACTAATATACATACATAATAGAGCCATTCCAACACCTGTAGTTACTACCAATATATTAATAGCAGTATTTCCCTCAAGTATAGGTACCACAAGACCAGCAAAAAATACTAACCCCAGATTGCCAAATATTTCCGATATTCTCTCGATTTGAGCCGAATTTAATCTAAACGAACTTATCACTTTTCTTCAGTATTTCACTTCATTTTGAAATTGTCAAATCGTTTTTATCAATCGTACCCCCAAAACCACTTCGGAAGTGGACTTAGCTTCGCACATCGGGATTAATCCCACACTTCTTCATTACCACCCCATGAAATCTCTCCGATCAACTGGAAATATCCACGTCACTAACTTGCCACCCTTTGGGTATTAGCTTCACACACCGTATTAGCTTCACACACCGGGTGTGTAAAGCTATTTCTGTTTCAGTCTCTCAAGCAGTAAATCAAATTTTTTGTACTTTTTATCATAGGCGACATTAAAATGCCCTGCATTCTCCACTATCGTGATATTGCCACCCAGTTTTCTAGCTATTTCCTCTCCCTCAGATACCGGAGTATCATCGTTGGTAGACTGGTATATCTCAAAGTATCGACTAGCTTTTTTTATCTTCTCCCAATCAAATGGTTTCTCATGGAAAGAGTCTATTTTTTTTGAACCTTTGGCATACCAATGATAAACCATCCATGGCGCGACCAGAAATGTCGCCCGGATTGATACCTTAAAACTAGGAAACAATTGAAAGAGGAACACCCCGCCTCTACTGTGACTAACAAACATAGTATCTTCGTCTACAAATTTTCTATACTGATCAAATGTACCGAACCAATCACCCAGCACATGTCCTCCATAACTGGCATCCTGCTCTTTCGGGATAGGAAACTGAGGGACTAAAACACGATGACCCAATTTTTCCAGTTCTCCCTTCAGCCAGGGAAACCAATTTTCTTCTGGATTGCCATAGCTGCCATGGATGATAAAAATATTCGCCATTTTCACAGTTACTCACCCAAGACCACTTCGGGTGTGGACTTAGCCCTGCCTGCCGGCAGGCAGGTTCGCACATCGGGATTTACTCCACCACTTCCTCATCTACATAACCTTCATCTGTTCCACTATCACCAACAACAGCTTCAGTATCTTCATCTTTTGCCGGAATAGTTTCTCCAGTTGCTGAAACCTCATAAAACTTGAAATTTTCTAGAATTGCTTCATAAATAGCATCCAGTTTACCTGCGCCATCAGGATTTTCCTCCAAAAGAAAAATAATATCATCATAAAGCGTTGCCGTAACTACTTTGGGAGCTGGTGCACTAATTCTCACCTTTTTAGCTTCTTTGCCACCCCACGTCGTATCCACACTATTACCACCACTTATCTCCTTATCGCCTTTTAACCAACCATCAAGCGAAGTATAAGTAGTATCTTTGGCCCAAATTATGATATTTCCAGAAAGTCCACTTTTCGTCAGTTCCACATGCGCATAATTTTCCTCATCTTCTTCATGATTATCTATCATAAAATCTTTTGGGTATTCAAAAGTGAAACCCATCGGATCTTTCCAGGTAGTAAACTCCTCCATCGGTTGAATAGATTGTGGACTCTGACCTATTGGTGAAGTTATAGATCTCCCTTTTATGAAAAAATATCCTCCTGCCGCGAGTCCTGCTAAAACAATTACTATGATTATCCCTATGACAACCTTTTTATTCATAAGTACATTATACATAAATTGTTAAATTGTTATAACAATGTAACCATTTGACAATGTAACACTGAAATTTTATGCTTTATATATGCCCAAGATTTCTCTAATTATTTTTCTTCTAATACTTCTAAATATTGGACTAGCCTTCCCCCACAGTGCCCTTGCCCTAAAAAAAAGAGTCAGATCGGGAGGGCCCGTGAGATCCGTAACTGGAGGAAATTATTCTAGAGTATCCTTTTTCCCATCTCGTCTGGGTATCAATATCAACTTCTCCAATCTAGACAAAGTCAGCAAAGTATCCTATGTTCTATCCTATACAGGCTCAGGAAAAGCCCAAGGAGTGGTAGGATCATTTGCACCAGGGGCAAATACCGATGCTCGTGAACTTCTCTTTGGTACTTGTTCAAGAGGCGCTTGTGTTTATCATGAAAATGTCACTGGTGCCAGACTCACCATCAACTTCACCCTCAAAACCGGCTCCGTCTTCACCAAAAGATATCTCCTCAAAGTCAGAAAATAGTCTCTCATAAGGGGAAGAAACTACATACCCACTGGCTTGGTCCTCTGTGGTTTTCTCATCCCCTCGCCCGATAGCAACCCACCCCCACCACCCGACCCCAAATCAAAATGCCTACTCCAAGATGTACTGATGCGAGAGCCATAGGGAAAGTATGCCTGTCCATCATGAGAGAAGGAAGTATGTATAGGAAAGAAATGATAGGTCATCTTTTCTCCATGGAGCTGCCTACTAGGTGCTACTCCATGAATTCCTTGATCATCCAAAGAAAAAGTAGCTCCATCTTGTAGCTGTAAAATATATGGAAAAGTACCAAAGCGTGTTATTTGATCCTGATCAGTAACTTCTTGGGGGAAAAAACAGAAAAACAACTTACTGAGTTTACCATTTGAAGTCATTCCATCAAGAAATACACTGACTGCACGGTTATCAAGAGTATTCCAGATGAGGCCAACATCACATGAAGTAGTATTCCCTCTAAACATGTTTCTTATACTTTCCATAGCCGAGAAATTAAATTGGGTCAATCCACTGTTTTTATGGTTAAATATTTCTACGGGTTGACTACCTGTAGGTATAATCTGACCATCCTCCTTCTTTTGAAAAACCAACCGGAGTATTTCCTTATCGGGTCCACTAAACATTCTTACTGCAACATCAACCTCTTCCTGGTTGTTCTTTATAAAATCTAAAAACTCATGAATAAACTGCTCTTGAGCCGAATCAGGTTCTTTATAAGATAAAGCATCAGCCCCTTGTGGTCGAACCCGAGAATCTCCCCGACCAAACAATCCTCTCCAAAATAACGTCAAATTTCTGGGAAGTCTGGGCAGTTCATGCTGTGGCAGATGAATACCTCTACGTGTTTCTATAGCTTCCATATCAACTGCTGAATTATATCGAATTAAGTTATGTATGTAAAACAACATGGTAGGAGGTTGTGACGGACAAAAATATTGTGTAGAATAAAGAGATTCCATCGCCGGGATGGTTTACCCTGAAAATTTCGTTGAAATCTTTCTTAAGATTTCATAAATTTGCAAAACAAATTACGAAATTTTCAGGGCTCAGTGGCAGAACGCACTGAAAATATGCTTTCATGAGCCGGAACAATCAGCCGATGTGGCTCAGTGGTAGAGCGAGTCATTGGTAATGACTAGGTCGCGGGTCCGATTCCCGCCGTCGGCTCAAAATTCTTCCTAGAATCTTGCCCTGAAAAATTGCCTCAGCAATTTTTTTACGGGCCATTCCTTCATCAGCTTACTTGCCAATATATGTTCTTTTGTCTATGATATTAATTGATGCCCGAAAAGCTGACCCAATACCTGAAACGCTTAAAAGCTTTTGTTCGAAATCACCAAAAGCTTTCTATCGCTCTTACTGGTCTATTCCTGCTTCTTCTTATTATTCTTTCCAAATCAACAAACACCTCAAACAACCTCACCAATCAAAACAATAACTTACCAACAACCAACACCACATCCCCCAACACCTCCCAAACTCCACCCGACCAAAACACCATCTACTTTGCTAAAAATATTATCAAAAATCTCGATATACCTCCTACCGTCGAACTATATACAGCAGATGCCCAGGGTAATAATATAAAACAGGTCGGCAAAATCCATGCCCAAGCCAAAAACATAAAACCACTTGCTATCAATACTTATCTATATATAGGCGACTTGGGTTTCTTGGATAGAGGCGCTGCCATCTATCGATTTGATTCTACCAACAACGCTGCTACCAAGATCTACACAGCCTCTTCAGGTTATCAAATTGAAAGTTATCTACCCACTCCCAACCACCAATCTCTAATTATTTGGGAAGAAACTCAAGGTAATGCTAGCCTAGGACAATCACGTATCATTTACCAAGACCTGACCACTCCAACCAATAAAAAAATCTTATTAGAAGAACCTCTTTCTGATCAAACCAAGTATCCCTTATTTTACTCCGATGCTACCAAAAAGATCTATCTAGACTCTTATAGCGTAAACCGGAAAGGAAAAAATCGTGGCTTATTTACACTCTCACTTTTGGGCGCTCTCAACTCAGTTTTGCCAGTCAATGATTATAGTACACAGCCCATCCTTTCGAAAGATGGCAGACGTATCGCTTATACTTCCTACAATCCCGACACCAGAGTCAAACTACCCGCCCCACCCGTACCCAACGAAATATTCCGAGAATCAGTCAGAAACCCCAATCAAATAAAGGTTCTCGACCTTACTACTGGCCAAACCAGTCTTTTGGCAGAAAACTTAAACGGCCTGATTTTTGATAATCTACTTTTTTTACCAGACGGCAATAGTCTTATTTACCGTACTCTCCAAATAGAAGCCAATCGGACTACTACGCCACTTTCCTATCAGCTCCTAGATATATCCACCAAAAAATCTACTCTTTATAGCCGAAATACCAATGGTTTATTTGTTACTGCTTGGTCAGGCGGCTCTTCTCTTTTTGCCGTAAGAAGCGACCTGATAGACAATCTGGGTAGCGCAGCAGGAGGTAATTCGCCCATACTCAAAAGTACCTATCTCTTTGATCCCGCTACCCAAATCTTTACTAAAATTTTAGTCGACGATAATATACAATTAATAGCGGTACAATAAAAAAAGAGTTAATTTTTAGGGGGAGTATTAAAAATTTTTAAAAGTGAATCTAAACCGAAGTACTAAGAAATTTTTGTAGGTCGCATACGGAATCTTAATGTTAGTTTAATAATAGAGATATAGTCCTTCATAAGGAATAAATAGAATAGCAATACACTATATGAGCTTTGAGTTTTGCGAACAAAAAAATTTCTTATACGAGGTTTTGAGAGATAAGAAAATTTTATCTGCGAGCTTAGAGAGTAATTTTGAAATATGAAAAAACTTTTATTTACTACTGCAATTTTTTTAATCTTCTGGCTAGCTCTGATAGACCACTCTTTTGCCCAGAAAAGCATCAAATTTGGCCAGTTTACACCCACGTCTAGCGCCTCACCTCCACCAGCCGGCAATAATATCGAATGTACTATTGGACTAGCCGAAGAAGTTATCACTAGATACAGAAATGCCAATCTCTTAACCGCCATGGAAAATAGCCAAAGACAGTTTCTGGCTTGTGATGTCTATACTTATATCGGCGGTTGCAACGGTCCTAGTTTTGTCGAGTGCTCCAAAGGCTGCTATTCCTATAGAGGTAGTCAAGCCCAAAGCGTCTTAACTAACCCTCAAGTTGCTCCCCAAATAAGCGACTTTTATGATATAAATTCTACCTTATTTCAATCATACTGGATTTATACCAAAGCCGTCGGCCGTTTTGGTCTGCGCAATGGTTTTGGTTTGACTACCGCAGGTAAAGATGAGATGGCCGCCACCTTACAAGCTATGACCTGTGCAGAACGGGTGGGACAACTAGAACACCACATAGAAACTCCTCTCTATTTCTATCCCCTAGAAAAAACTGCCCTTGATGTAACATTACCCGACCAGTCTACCGTCCATCTCGAAGCCTTACCCGATGGAACTTTCAATATCCAAAACCAGACCTACTCCTCACTGGCTTATAATCTCAAAAAGACAACCTACACACCTCCCGAAAAAGGACGAATCATAGATGGTTCTAATCTAAAACAAGAACTACAAAAGATTGCAGACGAGTTACACTTGAAAACGACTGAGAAATCCGACTTCCTTTCTTATTGGCAACAGAGTCTACCCCAATCACCTTTTTATTTTGTCTCCTTATTTCCCGAAAGTGAGGCCCTCAAACTCACTGGTTGGCATATAAAACCGCCTCCCGATAGCGAAATACGCTATCTATTTTATTTTAAACCTCTTACGAAAAAACCTACTCTCAATTATTCTTATCACTTCACTCCCATACCCAGGAGTGGCTTCACCGTCCTAGACTGGGGCGGAACTATCGATTGGTAAAGCTAGTGCCTATTGCCTAGTGCCTATTGCCTAAGGTATAATCTCAGCTTAGTTCACATATGCTAATTGCCTAATTGTCTAAGTATCTAATTAACTAATTGTCTAATTAACTAACTAACTCATATGGCCAAAAAGGAACAGCGCATCAAATTAGCCCTTGTTTGCCAAGTCTGCAAACACCAAAACTATCTTACTACCAAAAACAAACTCGAGCATAAAGAGAAAATAGTGCTTCGCAAATACTGCAAGCATTGTAGAAAAGTAACAGAACATAAAGAAACCGATAAGTTAGATTGACAGTTAGTTCGTTAGTTGGTTACTTAGTTACTTAGTAGGACAATGTTTAAATTTGAAGAACTACGTGTCTACCAGAAGGCAATCAGGTTTTCCGAAACTATTTATTCTCTCACTAAAGATTGGCCGTCTCTGTACCGTTATAATTTAACTAATCAGCTTCAAAGAGCAGCCTTATCTATATCATTGAATATTGCTGAGGGGAGTAGTCGAGGTAAAAAAGATTTTCAACATTTTCTTTCGATTGCACGTGGTTCCTGTTATGAATGTATTCCTTTAATCACATTAGCTGAAAGGCTTAAGATTTTATCCCCGAAAAATAAAGAATTACTATATAA
>JACQJU010000048.1 GCA_016204905.1 Candidatus Gottesmanbacteria bacterium
AGGCGAATGCTAAGATTAGGCGGATATAACATTTAGCAATTTAACTTTATAACAATTATATGAACAATAAAGATTATCTCAATAATCTCCGCCACTCGACAGCACATCTTTTGGCTGCCGCTGTGATGGAATTATATCCCACCACCAAAAGAACCATCGGGCCTCCCATCGAAAATGGTTTCTATTATGATTTCGATTTCGGCGATGTCAAGATCTCCAATACTGATTTAGCGAAAATCGAAAAGAAGATGCGCGAACTTCTACCCAGCTGGCTAGGATTTGAAAGACACGAATTAACCAGTGATGAAGCCAAAAGAGAATATCCCAACAATCCTTACAAACATGAATTGATCGACGAATTTTCAGAATCTGGCAAGAAAAAAATTAGCTTTTATAAATCCGGCTCCTATTGGGACTTATGTAAAGGCGGTCATGTAGATAATCCCAAAGAAACATTAAAACATTTCAAGCTTCTCAAATTAGCCGGGGCTTACTGGCGAGGCGATGAAAAAAACAAAATGCTCACCAGAATCTATGGCACCAGCTTTCCTACCCAAGAAGAATTAGACAAATACCTCCTATCGTTAGAAGAAGCCGAAAAAAGAGATCACCGCAAATTAGGTCAAGAACTAGATCTTTTTTCTACCAACCCACTGACAGGGCCTGGACTTATCCTTTGGCATCCCAAACTGGCAACTACTAGAAACATAGTCGAACAATTCTGGAAAGATGAGCACTATAAACATGGTTATCAATTGGTCAACACTCCCCATATCGCCAGTATGGACATGTTTGTCCTCTCTAGACATTTATCCAAATATATCAATTCCATGTTTCCCATCATGCTTCATGATTTTATCGAGGGCGAAAGCAAACCAGATTACACCCAAGACGAAGTACTAAAACCCATGAACTGCCCCAATCACATCCAGATCTACAAATCACGCCAAAGAAGTTATAGGGAACTACCCATCAGGATGGGCGAACTAGGTACAGTCTATCGCTACGAAAGAGCTGGAGTACTCCATGGGCTGACTCGAGTCCGCGGCTTTACCCAAGACGATACCCACATCTTTTGTACACCCAATCAAGCAGTTGAGGAAGTCAAAGGCGTCATTCGTCTCACTCGTCATTTTTATAAAATCTTCGGTTTTACAGGTTACCAAGCTTATATCGCCACAAGACCAAAGAAATACCTCGGCAGTATAGAAATGTGGAATTTTGCCGAGAATGCCCTCAAAAAGGCCGCCGAAGAAGAGAGGATAGACTACAAGATCGATGAAGGCGAAGGCGTTTTTTATGGTCCCAAAATAGATTCCAAGGTTAAAGATTCTCTCGGTCGTGAATGGCAGCTAGGCACCATCCAGTTTGATTTCAACCAACCATCAAGAGCCGAAACCACCGAAGAGGAAATAGATGAATTCTGGCAGCTCAAAACTTTCCAACACAAATTTAAAACTAGGGAAAATGCTGCTAATTATTTAAAAAAACTCGGTCGAGGTTTTGATGTCAAATACATCAACAAGGAAGGTAAAGAAGACCAAGTTATCATGATCCACCGGACAATACTAGGCTCTATGGAAAGATTTTTTGGCGTCCTGATAGAACATTATGGCGGCAAATTCCCATTGTGGTTATCTCCTACTCAAGTAGTACTTATTCCGATTGCTGATAGACATATTCCCTATGCTCAAAAAGTAAAAGACATGCTTAAAAAGCATAATATTAGAGCAGAACTAGATGATAGGCCAGAAAAAATGCAAGGCAAAATCAGAGACACGACTTTACAAAAAGTACCATTTATGGGTATAATTGGCGATAAAGAGATAGAAAGTGACGAAGTTTCAGTCAGAACTAGAGAAGGACAAGACTTAGGAAAACTGAAAACCGCCGCATTCGTTGAGAAACTAGTCAAAGACATTGAAAAAAAACTTTAAATTTTATCGACTCAACTATCAGATAAGTGCGCCAACTTTGCGTCTTGTCGATGAAACAGGCAAACAGATTGGTTTGGTAACCAAAGAAGATGCATTAAAGCAAGCCAGAATCGAAGAAAAAGATTTTGTAGAGATTGCCCCTCTAGCCAAGCCTCCCGTAGTCAAGCTAATAGACTTTAAGAAATTTAAATATCTGGAGGCCAAAAAAGAAAGAGGCGAGAAAAAGAAAGCCAAGTCCGGCGAGATGAAAGAAATCCGTCTGAGTCCTTTCATCGGCAAGCATGACTTGGATACCAGATTATCCCAAGGGAAAGAATTTCTCCAAGAAGGTAATCAACTGAAAATAGTCGTCAAATTTCAGGGTAGAGAAATCACCCATAAAGAATTTGGCTTTGAAGTGTTAAATAAATATACGAGTGGTATCGGTGATTTAGCCAAAGTAGTCAGGCCACCTCATTTTGAGGGTCGCCTACTTGTAGTGACACTGACACCGGTGAAG
>JACQJU010000049.1 GCA_016204905.1 Candidatus Gottesmanbacteria bacterium
ACTTGGATTTTGACTTGGTTGGCCCAAGTCGCGCATCTTGGTTTGGGCTATTCTCTAGGAGGCAAGAGACCTTCATGGCAACGATGCCACCAAATGTGGAAAGCAATTCCCCACAAGATCCCATTGCCTATGTTCAGGACCGTTTTTGCTGTTTCAGTCCAGAAACCGAAGCCCAACGCAAGTGATAGGAGTGGAACAATTCCGCCTACCACAGCGCCCAGAATAAAGAAAAGGATGATCGTCCATCTCTTCTTCTTTACTCTCCTATCCCGCCAAGGAAATTCTTTTCGGGTTTCCATCAGTTCCTCTCCTCTTACCCGCTTAATCATCCCTTTCCTGATGACTTAAGAGGTATGAAAACTGCTATTTTGTCCTATAATTGGACAAACTAAATCCAATATCTTATTATTAAATCAGCCTTTTGTAAATCTGTTGTCCAGAATCTAAACAGATTTCATGCCAATTATTGCGAATAAGTAAGAAAAGCGAATGAATGCTAATTTGCGAATAAAAGATATTATTTATCCTGAATTATCCTACACTCTAATGGGTTTACTTTATGGTGTACATAACTTGCTTGGCCCAAATTTTCAAGAAAAATACTATCAAAAAGCAATAGAAGCCCAACTAAAGCAAAATAATATTCCTTTTCAAAGAGAAATGTTGGTTCGCCTAAACATAAAGGGAATAAATTTAGGACGCTATTTTATTGACTTTGTTATTGATCAGAGAATAGCTTTGGAGGTCAAACGGCTTGATTTTTTTACTCGAAAGGAATGGCATCAAGTCATGGCTTACCTGGACGCAGCCAAATTAAAACTGGGAATACTTGTAAATTTCTCGAAACCAAAGTTAGTTTATAAACGCATTCTAAATCCCAGAGTGAAACTTATTTCTGATTCGCAAATTCGCGATGATTCGCAAGTCTAATTAGCATCTATTCGCATGAATAACAATATTATCAAAGATTTCCTTCTCAATCTCGGTCTAACACCCGAAGAATCGGCCATCTACTCGACCCTACTCGAAAAAGGCCCCCAGACAGTGCTGGAGATCTCCCGCAATAGCGGCCTGGATAGAACTGGCGTCTACCGTCATCTCGAAAAACTTCAAAGCCGAGGAATTATCGAAGAAATCATCGACGAAAATCGCAAAATGTACGCAGCCGCAGACATGAGTGCTTTGGAATTTCTAGTCAAAGAAAAAGAAAACCAAGTCCGCAAATTACAAGAGAGTTTACCCCTTATTGATAAAATTATTACCTCACGTGAGGGAGACCATCAACCCGGGACAAAGGTCTTATTTTATAGAGGCAAAGACGGCATCAAACAGCAAGTCTGGAATACCCTCCGTGCCGACAAAATTTGTCTCGGATATACCTATAGAAAACTTGGGGAACTCATCGGAGATTTTTACATCAGATGGCTCGACGAATGGGTAGCGCGCAAACTTCTTTTTAGGGATATCTACTCAGATGACTACTTAAAAAGTCTAAAAGTACAGACGATCAATCCTCACATCCCTCCTGGGCATTTTGAATCTCGTTATATCTCCCCAGATGTTTTAAACATCAATCATCAATATGATATCTACAATGATGTCATCTCCATCTACAACTGGCACGAGGGAGAAGTTTTTGGCGTCGAAATCTACAATCAAAAAATAGCTGACATGCAGCGCCAACTTTTTGAAATAGTCTGGCAATCAGCAGAACCCAGATAACCTCCTCATTCCTCTAATAATCCATCACCTTAATTTCTTCTAAAAGTTCTTCTACTCGCAATTTTTTTGCCCAATCTTTTATATAATTTATATCCAAATTCCCTTTCTGTACTTTCCAAATCCCTGCACAATCTCTCATATGCCTCTCACTTTTGATATCTTTACACCAGAGCAGTTTATTCAATATCAGATCTTCAGGGCTTATAAGACTGACCTTTTGTCTGTCGACTAAAATCTCTCTTTTCCTTTGAAATTTACGCTTAAACTCACCACTTGGCGAAAGCCAAAAGTCGGTCTTTATACTACTTTGCGGATGTAATATGTTAAATGCAGTTGATTTAGCAATCGCCTGCCTTATTTGATATTTATCTACTATGTATGATGAATCGAGTTCTGAGAACATCCCATCAAATAGTAGTATATCTTTTTCACCAGCTTCAATGACAAAATCGATATCATGAGTAGCCCTAGGATATCCGTAAAAAGCCACTGCAAAACTTCCAGTAAGAAGATAGGAAATCTTATATTTTTCCAAAAGATAAGCAAATCGAAGAAGAATGTCCCTTTGTCCTAAATCCATTTTAGCCACTACGGAGTCTTTTTAATAATTCTTGCCTCACTCTTCTCTTTGTGGCTCTCTTCCCAAGTTGCTCTTTAATATTTAGGGTAGCAAGCTCTCGTGTAAGTTCGGATAATTTAAAAGCCTGCTCCAATCTTTCCTCCCCAGTCATTTTTCTCAGTATATCTACTTGATTCATCTAGCATATAATAGCATATCTTAGCCCAAATTTTCCCCACAAATTTGACTTTTGAATCTAATAACCTATAATTCCTTTTGTTTAAACACCATTTTTGCTATCAGCAGCAATCTTCGGTGCTTTTACCTAGCTCTTTTACATGCCGCAACCTAATTTAGATTTTCAACCGAACTTTCTGAGGTAAAAATCTCGTCATTCTGGCCTGCCTGCCGGCAGGCAGGCTTGTCCAGAATCTTTTTATTCCAGGAAAATCGGTTGAAAGTCTGACCGAGAAACTGATTTCTGATTCCCATGGAGGTCTCATGTTCTACTTACGCACTAAGCGCGCCTTCGGCGCGCTCCTTATCTTTTCAATGCTCATCATAATAATGAGCGCAGCCTGCTTACCTACCCCACTGGCACGGCCTGCTACGAATACCCCGCCACCTCCCCGCCCGGAAGTAATCACCACTGTGGAAGCAACCGTGGTACCCTTTGCGGGTTCTACCCAAACGCCCGCCTGCCTACTCCGAAAGGAGGCTGGAATAACAGTGTGGGTAAACCTCCGCCAGGAACGACTTATCTTCGCTTTGCCCGATGGAAAGATCGTAGGTTACGCCTACGATCCAGGAAGCGATGAGTTGGTTTTTCTTTTCTTGGGGAAAGATCCCAATGCACAGGGAACCGAACTTGGTCGCGAACCTTTTGTCGAGGGAGAGAAAAGGTTTACTTATGAAAAGCGGGAAGCTAGACTCCTTTTTGAACGCTGCCCTGGCGGACAGGTATGGGGTACAGCTTATTCTTAAAGGTCGTCGAAATCATTCGATGCTTCTGACAAGGAGGATACTCATGTTTTCCAATAATAAGCGCGCCTTCGGCGCGCTCGCACTGCTTCTGACTGCATTTATGGTCGCCTGCTGGAGCCCTCCAGCCACACCGCGGCCCATAACCCCTAAATTGCGACCATCGGTACGGCAAACTATAAGTGCAATTAAGACGGCTGTGCACGAAACGAGCACTGCCAACCGTGTCGGAACTCCACCTGTGGTCCAAATCGGACCCGAGGAAACACGACCATCGCTAGGACAAAAACCCGCCTGCCCGCCGCCAAAAACCGATATTACGGATGCGAGTCTTCCAACCAATCTCCAAGCCCGGCGGATGGGTGTCATTGAGGTTCCTTTCCCAAGGATAGTATACATTTTTACCAGTGATGGTCACATTTTCATGGCTGAGGAGGGAAAAAAACCAGAAGGTCTCCCACCTCTTACTCCTGGTGGACCCGCGCGAAGGCTGGAACTTCGCCAGGGTGGTCTCTATAAGGGACCTTATTGGTTCTTCTCTTGCAAAGAAGAACCGACGGTCGTATGGACTATCTTCCCGGCCTTTGCAGAGACGCCGACCCCGGTTCCTCATCAATCTGGTGTCTGCGAAATGCCACACACTGATATGGCAGGTAGACAATTACCTCCAGACACAGAGTGGACCGTTGCCGGTAGCAGCTTTCTCATACCGGTCAAGACCGGCGGATTTTATCGGGGAGTAGTTCTTTACGACGAGACTGGTAGCCACGTCGTTTGGTTCTATGTGCCAAATAGCATCACCACGAAGGGAGTATATATCGCAGACCTATACATGGATGCGGACCTTCTGATTCCGGTAGAATTTAACATTCAGATAGATGGGATCCAAAGGTCGACCGAATGGATCTACCTTTACAGTTGCCTCGGTATTATATATATCCGGGGTAATGTGGATCTCGCTCCTCTCCCGACTCCCACCCCTCCAGGGTAAAAAATCGGTTAAAATTTATGCCAGCGCGGCATGAAGCTGTGCAGGTTGGTTACTTATAACCAAACCCAACCTACACATCTTTCATCATCTTCGTCACCATAAATTCCCAACTTTACTTACCATGGTATAATACTATAGGTTTTCAATGTCAATTTTATCCTATTGGGATAATCTCTGGCTTTTAAACTTTTGCATCGCCTCGCCGAAACCTCGGTGAAGGCGGGTTCTTTAACATACTGCACTTTTATCTGTCGCATCTTGAATTTACGCCGAGAAATATGGGTTTGATCTCAAGAATTAAAATGAGCTCGAAACCAGAGACTCGGCGTAAGCACACCCGTGTTGTGCTAAATCCATACGCCGTGGCTAATACCATTCATCCAGGAGGAATCCGATGTATCGTTATCGCTATCTACTAACAGCCGTTGTCATGCTTATCCTAGCTTTTATCGTCATGACAGCGATCGTATCGGGCAGCCTTATAGGTCCCGCAGTTGCCCACCAGGGGCAAAATATGATGGGGAGTTCTCAGATGGAGAATTCAATTGAACTCCGACCATCATACGGATTGAGGGAATTACCCCCTCCCAAAGTCCCCGACTGCTTCGACGCTTCGTTTGGTATCCCCTTCGGGGTTGGGAATTCATTCCCACCCTGCGATATCGACGGCAGACCGTACTATGGGGAAGGAATTCGTCCATGAAAAGGTCCTTTTGGATTTTGCTTGTAGCTCTAGCGATGATCACAGCCTGCGCTCAGGCTGAAGCAAAATCCGTTCCGACTCGCATCCCACGCAAACTGCCCGATCCGACCAAATTCGCCCAGCCGGAAAAAACACCGGCCCCGTGCTACGCACCCGCGATAGTGGCGGATGAACTAAAACATAACACGAATTGGTCTGTATGGCAGGAAGACATAAATCCTGTCGATTTGGGAAGAGGATGGTATCTCGTCAGAGACAGCAAAGACAAAGTATCCCTCTTCTTTTCCAAAGCTGGACAGGCCGATGGAGGAATCTACAAAGGCCAATCAGGAAGACTGCAGAAAGACGAATCTACTAGGATCTCACTGTGGGTTGATGGGGATGGAATCCATGGATTTCTCTACGTATTTCAGTGCCCCGACGGGTCTCTGAAATACAACAAAGATTTCCTCTGGACGATTTTCTCCCAACCTGTGGCTACCCCCACACGGGAGGATCCTATCTGATGGCGGAACAAAGGAGTGCAGTATCGCGGGGCGCGAGGGTGGTGTCCAACACCAACCTCGCGCCCCTTTTTTTTTACCCCTATGCTATAATCTCCCAAAGCCATTTTAGCTTTTATTATCGATCTAAGGGCTCGTTCTTAAATAATCAGCATGATTATTTAGGATTACGGCCCTTTATGGCGGATCCAAAAGACTAGATTATTTTGGATTCCGCCCTAAACATTATTTGCATTGTTCTGATTGATAAAGTAGCTCTTTTACATGCCGCTCTTACCCGCCGTAGCTTCACGCGAAGGCGGGGCCATATTATTTGCGCAAAGAACTGTGTTCTTTGACACCGAAACTATACTCAAATAGGTGTCGAAGCGCTAACTTTGCGCAAGTACGGAGGCCCAGAGATGAAAAGTCTTCTGTCCCAACGCCTGATAACCATAATCATAGCAATCATAGTTTTCTTAGCTGTTACGGGGACACTGGACAGAATAACTTCTTATTTCCGTTGTTCCCCACCTAGAAGCTATGATTGGCGTCACATTGAAGATGGCTATCTCCCTACTTCTAAGGGCCAGATTATATTTAAAATTAGAGAAGAGCAAAACAAACTCTTCTTCGTCACAAATCTGGTCTCAGAAGATGGAAAAAGCCATACACTAAGTAGGAATGAAGTAAATACTCGGGAAGTCCGAGAAGTTTTCCTCGAGTTTGCACCGCCCAACGACAAACTCGAAGTCAACCCATTTCTTTTATTTGTTTGTTCAGCTGATGAGGGCTGGATAGCAAATAAATAAAAGGAGAAGATCCGATGTCCACAGCGAAACTTTCGCTTTTCGCCATACTCATCATCGCTCTCGCGTCAGTCTCTGCCTGCACGAGTCCGGCAGAAACTACAAACCCCGCACCAACAAGATTCAAAACTGGGGTCGTTCGACAGATCACACGGACGCCCACCCAGGAACCCACTAAATTTGCTCGGCCCTACCCCAGCGCTACGCCTACTCTCAGTCCACCGAAGAAGAATGGTCAACTCGACTGCCAAAATCCCGAGCGTACGACTGCGGGGGAAAACTTTCCTGAAGGAACTGACTGGTTTCCTGTTCCATTGACAGGTTTCAGAGTCGAAACAAACAATGGATTCTACATCCGGTTTGTATTCGACTTTGATAGCCAGAGCCAGCGTTACTATATATATGGATTCATGGGTCATCAGGGAAATGATCCCCAAGAAGTAATCGTCATGCAGGGTTGGCTGACCGAAGGACTCGTCCCCTTCGATCCAGAATATCCTCCAGGCCAATCTGTATTATCAGTGGGGGGATATATCTTTACAATTGTGGAGGAAAACTCCACGTCCGAGGCCACGGGATAAACTTTATCAACGACTCACAACCAAAGTCTACCCCGACACCCGAACTTACTCCCTTTCCACTTCCCAATGGAGATAACCAGAGACTCAGTAAGTGGGTGGAAAAATGACAGAGGTCAAAGAGCGCGTGCATCTTAGACGGGCAAGGTTGGTCTACCCACTACCACTTTGCCCGTCTATATTTTTATGTATATGTTGGCTGAGCTATTTGAGCCACTGGAAAAATCTGACGACTCCTATCCTCAATTCTTGCCAATACCAACTCAGCCGCTGGTATGTCCATCCCTACAGTGACATTTTTACCAAAAGTTATTTGACTTGCAGGATTATTAGGATTTGGCTTAACAAATAATACTCTCTCTGCCAGATTTATTTTCTTACGATCGCCTTTACCACCAAAAAAGTTCCTATCATTTTCAAAAACGATATTTGCCGGTCCCTGGGTCATAGACCGATCAAATGGAAAATTCCCAGGATTACCATTTCCATTGACATACCGAGTCGTCAAGTCGACATCAACAGCACCTGATCTAGCCTCAAGTGGAGTACCTTTGGGTACAAAAGCCATATGATCAGAAGCTGGCAAGGCAGTTCCATCAGCAAGCACTCGTTCATCAGGACCTATTCCTATCAAACCAAAATGTCTCGGATTATCTCGCAAAATATCATCAACTCTCTTCACTTCTCCCTCTGGATTGGTAGTCCACCCATCAAATATTACAACCTGTTCCGCATCCAAACCCATTGGTCTAACTAAATTTTCATCATAATAAGTGGCATAAGATACACTTGGCATATTACCCGCCGGCCAAACTTCATCAAGTGCATAAAATGTAGTTCGTCCTAACCCTTTTCGCAAAGATTCGTCAGCTATTGCTTCATTAGTTAATAATCCATAAATAGCAATAGGAGTATTTCCAGAGGAAACAGTTATTTTAGGAGAAGAATTATCTCTTATAGTCTGCTTCAGACCATTAGCAGCATACCCATCATAACCAGCGCCATTTTCAAAGACTAACACTCGAGGATGATAGATAGTATAATTCTGCCCTCCAGACTCGGCCTCTCCATCTATACCCATTTCTTGCCGTATAGCTCTTACTTCATCCGTCACATCCCAAGCTTCCAGTCCTTCTAAGTATTTCATAAACCAAATTATAGCATTTAGTACAAAATATAGTATAATTTGTATTATGGCTGAAGGTCCGCCTCTAAGTTACGATGAAGCAGTGAGAATAGCTCGAGAAACAAAACAAGAAGTTGCCTTTGAAAGCGGTGGATTAAGAGGAACATTATTTGTAAACGAAGGTGGTAATATTCAAGCAAGAAATCCTGCAGTTACGCCAGAGGGTGAACCTAGTGGAAGTCAATTTGAGTTATCAACAGGAGATGATATACTCCCTGGCCCCCAACAAGTTATCCGGCCAAAGAGATAATCTATTTTGACTCCTCTCAAATAAATTGCTATAAAAGTCTCAATGCCGGCCGCAGTAGAAATAAACCAAACAGCAATAGAATCTAGACCACCTAAACAATATCCTTACGATGCCGTATTTGTTTTAGGCGCAAATTTTCATCTCCTGGGTGAAAAAAGCTCAAATCCCCGCCTCTATCCTTCGGACTTGAGGGATAACGATGGTTTTGGCACTCTCGGAGGTGGCTTTCGCAACCTTGCGGCCCTGGAGTTATATCTCCAGGGTAAAACCAGAAATATTTTTTTTGTCGGCGGTATTTCCGAAAAAATAAAAAATCAATTCGCTGGTAAAATTTCTCCACTGCCCACCGAAGCTGAACTTTATAAAACTAAATTTGAACGGCTTACAAATAGGATGAAGCAACTTAGAGCTCACAAAGAGAGATTCAATGGTCTTGAAGATCTTCAACTAGAAGCGCTAACTGGATCAGCAAACAGTCATGGAAATCTGGAAACTATATTCCAAAGATCACAAAAAGCAGGACTACAAAATATTGCCATTGTTTCCAACAATTACCATACTGGAAGATTAAAACTACAATATGATTATGAGTTACCAGAGCCTATTAAGGCCAATATTAATGTAACTATAATCGGAGCCGAAAGTTATATAAAAGACACAATTCCCGGCCGTTATGACAATGTTATCTTCCATTTCGAAGACCCACGTCGCAATCCCGATATGCACCTGAGATTAAGATAGGAAAGAAAAGGTAGAAGAGATCTCAAAAATGGAACTTATGATACTGGGGAACAAACAATTAGACAGCCTATACCATTAACTCCAACTATAATTTATCCCTTATCTGATCTTCCAGCAGCGGCCTAAAATCTACTATTACTACTTTTCCTAATCTCTATCTCTAATCTCTAACAGCTAACACCTAAAAAAAACTCACCTCTAAGCTCTAATAACTAATAACTATCTGCTTCACATCCTCTCCACCGTTTCTATACCCAATAGATAAAGTCCCTGCTTCAATATGTTCGCCGTCGCCTGGGTAAGTGCCAAACGAAATTCTCTAACTGACTCCTGACCGACCCCGCCCTTGGCGGGGACTGACTTTGACTGACTTTGGCTACTTTCTGGGTTTAATATCGAGTGTTTATTATAAAATAGATTGTACTTCTGGGCTAAACCAAATAGATAGCTCCCTATCAGATTAGGACATAGGGTTCTCCCGGCCTCTCCCACTACATCAGCAAATTTCACAAAGTTTCTGAGCAAAGATAACTCCTCATCTGATAGTACCTGATATAGATTAGGTATATTATGATAGACTCCCTTAGAACTGACTTCGACTGCTTCCAACTGACTTCGACTGCTTCCAACTGACTTCGACTGACTTTGCGCTTTGCGCAAGACTGATTTACATCTCGCATAGGTATACTGTAGATACGGTCCACTATCACCTTCCAACGATACCGACTCCTCTAGATCAAAGGCAATATCCATGCGAGGATTTACCTTGAGCATACTATACTTTACGGCTCCCACAGCCACCTTCTCAGCTATTTCTTCTATCTCCGTAGGCTGAAGGTAATTAGAGCGAGGGGGTGACGCGAGCGAGGGACTCCCATGAGGAGGTTCACTGGCCTTGAAGCCTGGAGCGTCATTAGCGACTGGCTGATTTTGAACCGACTCATGGGACACGCGAGCGGCAGGACCCTCGAGCTGATTAGTTTTTAATATTATCCCCCTTATCTTTTCTTTCGCCTGATCTATCAGCCAATCGGCCGTGACGACCTGACCAGTCCTCGATGATAGCTTTTCACCTTTGAGATTCACCATCCCATAAGCCAGATGATACTGCCTACCTTTCTGGTAGGGAAATATCTGTCCCAGAGCTGCAAATGCTATCTCAAAAAAGTTCTTCTGTTCATTGGCTACGACATGTATGTCCAAATCGTAAGGGAAGATTTCATATTCCAGATGCTCCAAAGCCACATCCTTACCTTCATAGGTAGCATAATTTTCCCGAGTTACAAAGACACAGTTATTTAGCCCATAGTTTTCGCCTGGCCAATAGATCGATCCATCGGTATCTTTTATGAAGATACCAGTTTTCAAGTTACTAGTGACCAGTTTACGTCCGCTCTCCTCTACTTCACTTTCGAAAAATAATCTATCAAAATGCGTCCCCAATCTTTTATATACCCAATCAAAATATTCTAGACTCCAACCTCTAGTCTCTTCCCACAGTTCAACACTCTTCGGATCTTTATAGATATTCTTATTGAGATCGATTATATCTTTCTTCGCTAAATCATCTTCCTCATATGCTTTACTACCCAGTGCATAAGCCTCTCCCAAAAACTTCGCCTTTGCACTCGGACTCAATTTTCTCAAATCTCCCAATACTCTTACCTTTTTTTCCTCATTTGCCATTTTTAATCCATTTTCCATTTTCCATTTTCCATTTTCCATTTTCTCTCTCACCCCCCATATCGCTTTCGCCACATGCAGTCCTACATCACCTTCATAATTAGCCCGGAACAGTTCGCCACCAGCAGTTTGTAATATCCGAACAAGCGATTCGCCTATTGATATGTTACGTAGATGCCCTATATGAAACTCCTTATGTGTATTAGGATGAGCAAACTCTATCATGACCTTTTTTCGATCAATTATTATGCCCGAATTTTCAGTGATAAAAGGGGTTGTCCTGGAGCCAAAACTATTGCTTAGCACTTGAGAAAGTTGAGTGCCAAAATATGATCTTTGGAGCCACAGATTGATAAATCCGGAACCAGCCACTTCTACCTTATCGATGACCTGAGTTACGTCCAATCTCTCTTTATTCTCTTTCCTATCCGTGTTAATCCGTACCTCCTCAAGAATCCGTGTCATCTTTTTAACTATTTTCTCTGCCAAAACTCTCGGAGACTGTTTCAATCTACTAGCTAATATAAGAGCGACATTAGATGCATAGTCTCCAAACTTTTCATTGACCGGATATTCCAAATTTATATCTTTTAAAGTCAATAAGTCTTTCAATTCAGGATAAAGAATTATCAGTTGCTGAAAGATATACTCTCTTATTTTATAAGAAAGAGCATTCTTATTTTCTTGCCAAAGCTTTACCACAGGATTGACCTCCTTATCCCTAGACAGAATTGGTTTCTCTTGATTTACTTTTTTACTACCTTGCTTCATTGTTTAAATTGTTTTCCATCTTAACAACTAACTAATGACTATTGACCAATGACCAATTACTCTTACTATCTTCCTTATTCTAAATCACTTCCCTCTCTTTGTCATCTATCATTTGCTCAATGAGTTTTTCTGACAATCCAATCCCTCAATTTATTGTTAGCCAAAAAGTATCCTGTAGTAATAGGACTTTTGTACGTCTTTAGATCGACTCAGCAATCTATACTTCCTTCTGCCATCTAACAATAGATTAAATATCCAGCTCTCTGTGAGTACCTTTGTCCAGGTACTGGACAAACTGACTATCTGTCTATACCCCTCTTACTCTGGTTTGCAACCGGAAGCGTTAGCAAAGCACATTAGACCGGTTTATACTGAAATAATCAGATGCAAATCTGAGTTTTTGTAGTATATCTATTTTATGGACTTGATAAAGACAGTGACCTATTCTTTAAACAAACTCTATTCTGTTTACCAACATTCTCATACCAACAATCTCCTGATTCTTCATTTAATATTGCCTAAACATTTACTCCATAAATCGTGAATAGAATATACTATCTGAAAGAATAAAAGCTTATTTTTACGCCTCCAAAGGGTCTAAACACCAAATATATCATAATATATACAAACTATATCATTTAGCTTCGTATTTTAGGTAGGGATCGAAATTATTGCAACTGTTACTTCCCGATGTTATTCTTTTCTAATATGCATATAGAAATTACAAAATCTAAACTAAAAGTTCTCTCTTCTATTGCGTCTAATTTTTTCGTTGTATGGATAGTTGCAAGTTTTGCCACCACTAATTTATTTATATTGACTCGAAATATTCTCGCTGCTATAATTGCCTTATATATAGCTTTTAAAGCGGAAGAATTTCTTGAATATTATGATTAATTTTGACCAAGCACTCAATAATGGACAAATCGCTTTCTTCCTAGGCGTTATTGCACTTGCAGTTGTATACTATGTCTTTGCCAAAAAACCTCCTAAGCCCAAAAAACACCGTTAACTATAACTCTACCTCAACCACCACTCTCACCGGTACCCCATCGGTCTCCACCTTTATAGGAATTGCATAGACTCTAAATCTTTTCCTATATACCAGATCCAGATTACACAAATTCTCTAGTATCAAAACATCTCCACCCAGAAGTATTTTATGTACTGTGTATGGCTCATGATCGGGACTAGGTGTATCTATACCCATCATCTTTACTCCTACATTTATCAACCTCTGAGCCAAAGTCTTCCCTATCACCGGATGATCAGTAAAATAAATTTGCTGATCTATATTTTTTACCCAATCAGTCCAAAACAATACTATTGTATCTTTAAGTATATTAATATTCTCTAATATATCTATATCTATCACATTCCTCCCCCGAGCATCTACGACCAGACCCCTACCTACAAACTTCTCAGGAGGATATTCGCTGATATTTTTACCCCCAGCCAGGAAATGCGACTGGGCATCGATATGAGTCCCCGTATGCCCACTGAAATTATATTGATGGACCGAACATCCATCAGCCTCGACATTAGCCACCGATTCTATCCTCACCACCGGATCGCCAGGAAAGACAGGCGTTTGATTAGTCAAAGGCAAAGATAAATCTACGTATTGAAAATTCTTTTTCTTCATATTTTTATCCCATCTCCCAGCCTTGCAAGGGGACCCCTTGGGTGACCACTCTCTAAAGAGCCAAAAACACAGTCGCCAAGAAACCATACATCAAACCTTTTCTTCTTTTTTCATCTTTCTTCATACTACTTATTTAATTTATCACTATTTAATTTATTATTCTTTCTCTTTCTTCCCTTAATTTCTTAATGTCTCATTTTCTTAATTTCTATATTACTCATTCTATTGCAAATTTAAGCTGAAGTATATATATTTTACTTATGCCGTCTTGGATCATCCTTACTATCATTAGCACCATATTTTTTTCTTTTTATCAGGCTTTGGCCAAACTTATACCCAAAAACATCCCCGTCTTCCTTGCCGCCTCTTATGCCTTTTTCTTTGGCTCAATGGTACTAGTTGTTATCCACCTTCTTACATCAGCCAACAAATCTATCCTTATAAATGAGAAAAATATCCCTCTTCTTATAGGAGTTGGTGCTCTGGTCAGTATCGGCAACTTTTTCCTTATCAAAGCATATTCAGTCGGTGCTCCCCAATCGGGATTTGTTGCTATCTTCAACCCAGCCTCGGTTACCTTTGGCGTCCTTTTAGGACTTATTCTCTGGCAAGAAAAACTCACTTTAGGCCAAATTGCAGGCATATTTTTCTCAATCATCGGTATCCTTCTCATAATCTCCTTCAAAAAATAACCCCCGCCATCCTTGCAAGGTGTCACCTTGCGAGGCTAAACCGCAATAAATACTTTCTTATTTTGGCCTCCAGTGAGGTATGCTATTTCTTGCCAATAATTTGACCTGATCACCCGGACGTATCACACCACTAGTCAAAGGAGTAGCATTTACTGCAAAAAAGACACCAGTACTCCCATCTATTGTCCTTATACCATCTCTTCCTGCTTCCCGAAGTGCTTTATTAGTTTGATTTGTTCTCATCCCAGTATGCTGATTAACATCAGGAATTGCACAGCGTATACCGGCTGAGTCGACTTTATAAATCACATTCCCAATTTGTATCCTCGACCAAGTATCTTCGTCATAAGGTGTCAAATCAGGTTTACCTTTAATACTAACATTAGGCCGGAGGGCTAGCATATCTGGTTGTGCTCCAGTGGGCAAACTTGCAACAAGAGAAGCTAAAGAAGTTTTTACACCTATAGAATAGGGAGCACCATCTACAAAACCCCGGAGTATCACATTTGATCCATACTTTTTCGGATCTGCATATCTTATAAAATCAGGATCTCTAGCAACCAAAGCTACTTTATGTTTCAAAAAACCACTAAAAAGTTCAGAGGCTTTACTGTCTTGCACCACTGCATGGACCGGCTCATCATGAAGAATAGCTACTCTCTTTTCACCTTCTAAACTCTTTGTGACACTAACACTCTTGAGGCCTTCTTTTTCATCTGGAACACTAAAAGTGACCGACCCATCAGGATTAATAACTGCTCCAATGAGTGCCATCTTTGCCAATAGTCTTTGCGAGAGAAAGTGATCTCTAGGTTTTTTCAAAGAACTATTCTCTTCATCTAAAATCAACATATATTCTCTATCATGAGGAGCATCCTCGTAGGCTGTAACTGCAATTTCTCCATGTAGAGTAGAGCGACCTGATTTGAGTACATCTATAGCCGTCTCATCAACATCGCCTATGATTTCTGGCTCCAACAACTCTGTTTCTGTTTGCTGAACTAAATCTCTCTCATGCATCATAAAAAAATTACCTCCATAAATCTTTCGCCATATAGATTGTATCTCTTATGACATGATATCCACTCTTTTCGTAAAAAGGTACCACTTTTAGATTAACTAAATCAACCCCCAAAAAAGCATTTTAGTAGCTCCCATCTTGGTTAATTTCTTCTCTAGAAAAGAAAGCATACCCATGACCACCTGGGGGGTGGACTACGTTGGCACCTAGGGATATACATACATATCTAAGTTCAATAAGACTATATCTCAATATGCTCATGAATCTTTCATTCTATATATGAC
>JACQJU010000053.1 GCA_016204905.1 Candidatus Gottesmanbacteria bacterium
ATTTTTACTTTATACTTTTTAATTCTCTTGCGATTGACAATAGCTTCCTTTTCCCTCTACACTGGATATAATGGCCCACAAATCTCCACAATTAGTTGGTGTGCTTTTATTTTTAGTCGTTGCTGCTATATTTATAACGGCCCAAATTATATTCTCTCCCCAAAATCCCATCTTACCTGTTCCTGAAATACTCAGTATCCGCTCCTCACCTCCCAAAAAAGTCACCCGTTTCGGCGAAATACTAGCCAAACAGTATTCTGCCGCAGAAAAAACCAAAATAGAAAATGTCGCCCTAGAAGACGATTCCCAAGTACTAGGAGAATCAGATACAATACCTACAGATATGCCCACTCCTACTATAAATGTAGAAAAACTTGACCAGACAGATATTGTCTCTTCATCATCCGGCCAAAAAACTATCGCCCTGATAGGAGATTCCATGGTCGATACGCTCCAACATGATCTCCCCCAACTCAAAATTCTTCTCTCACTTGCCTATCCCAATTACGAATTTAAATTGTATAATTTTGGTGTCGGGGCTTCCAATATTGAGAACGGGTTACAGCGCCTCACCCAAGAATATGATTACTTAGGTACTCATTACCCCTCGGTATTATCAGTAAGCCCCGATATTATCATCATCGAATCATTTGCCTATAATCCCTGGAGCACTGCCAAAAACGACCTCGATCGTCAATGGTCAACAGCTGCTAAAATGCTCGATATTATCAAAAATCAGTCACCCCAGACCAAAGTAATACTGGCCTCTACCATCGCACCCAACAGCAAAACTTTTGGTGATGGCGTATTAAACTGGAATGCCCAAGATAAAAAAAATAAAGCCACCACCATCAAAGCCTATCTCCAGAATATGTTAAATTTCGCCAGCAGTTCGCATATCCCGGTGGCTAATGCCTATCATCCCTCGCAAGAAAGAAACGGTGAAGGAAATCCCAAATTTATCAGCACTACCGACCATATCCACCCCTCTTCAGAAGGTGGCTATTTATTTTCCCAACAAATCCTGGATGCAATTGTTAAGAATAAATTGATAGAATAATGCGAATATTTGCGAATCCAAAGCGAATGAACGCTAATTTGCGAATTATTAGCATATTCGCAAAAATTCGGATCTTCGCATTCGCATAAATTCGCATATTATATGCTCGACTGTCCCAACTGCGGTGATTTACTAGTCTCTATTTCTACGCTGTCGACTAATAATGAGGAAATATCAGTAGATCATTGCTTATCTTGTAGTGGTACTTGGTTTGACCGCTACGAAATCAACCGCATCCGACTAAGCGGCATCTACAAGATCGCCCAAGCTACTGATATAAAGAGAAAAGAACCCCCCTGGGGAAAAATGGAAAGACTCTGCCCCCGAGATTTCACCACGCTCCAAATTTATCGCACCCAAGTTACACCCGAAAATGTTGAAATGGAGCGCTGCCGTAAATGTGGCGGTATCTTTACTACCCAAAAAGTTCTGGAGAAATTTAAAATGGCCCAGGCAGCCAAGATGAATACTTATGCCAAATCCACTCTCCCTTTTATTACATTAAGTAGCGTCTTTATACCGATTTTTTTCGTTAGTCTACTTCTTTTTTCTACTTTTCTGGCAGTTACTAACCTAAAAGATGCCAAAGAAAACCAAACTCGCGCCAAAGAGTTGCTCTCTGGTTTAACTATCATCCCAGTTGATCCCACTAGAGTTGCTATTCTTTTTCTAACCCAATCTAAATTGACTACCGACATAGAGTATGGCACAAATATGATCAACAAGAAAACCGTCTCAGTATCTATTTTTCCCTCATCTCTCCATCAAATCAACCTCACCAATCTCACCCCCAACACAACCTATAAATTTCGTATCGTTATCAAGAGTGATAAATATGAAAAAATAATTTCTGAAGAGTATAGATTTACTACCGAGAGATAAAAGTGTTTATAATAGATTATATTCCTTAATTTTACCAACGGGCCACGCGAGTCAAACTGATAATATAATGCGAGCAACATGAAATTTTCGAAGATCGCATACGGAATCTAAATGTCAATCTAATAACAGACTTTGAATTTCAATTATTAAGAAACTGAACAATAACATAATCTATGACCTCAGAGTCTTGCGAGCAAGAAAATTTTATATGCGAGCATGATATTACTTACTGGCGGGGACCCATAAATTATAATAAAAAAAATTAAATTATGAGATCAGAATCATACCAACATATAGTCATTAGCCTTTTACTGATATTAATAGCAGTTAATTTGCTTATTTTGGATATAAAAGTTTTTACTACCAAGTCGGTAGTAATCAGTGAGTCTAACAATATTGCTCCTTCCCCTGAGCCAAGTCGCATGTCCACTCTAGTACCCACCACTACCAATACCTCTCTTTGCCCTAGCAGCTGTGTTAAGCTCATTGAGGAAGCCAACTCCGATAAACCAACACCTTCTCCCCTCATCATCCAAGCAGCTAAAACTGAGCGTGAATTCTATATCCCACTCGGTAGCGGTTCTACCCAAAAAGGAGATTGGGACGATCTTGCCGGCTCAGATACTCTCATCGATACTTCCAAATACGGCAATATAAAGGAAGTCTATTTTATAGCTAGTTTGCGTAATCCCACCCAAAATGGCGATACTCTCGTCAGACTCTACAATGTCACCGATAAACATGCCGTCTGGAATACGGAGATGAAAATGAATGGCCCACTTACCCAAACTCTTACCTCACCCCAAATCACACTGGATACTGGTATCAAACTCTATCGAGCCCAACTCAAGAGTGGCCTAGGGTATCCTGTTTACCTAGACAATGGCAGAATACGTATTCTTGCGGAGTAAATAAAATAAATCCCACCTGGGGGGTGCCTACCTGCCGGCAGGCAGGGACTACGTTGACACCTAGGGATCATAAGACAGTTTACCCATCCAAGTCTCTATATACTGAATTCTATGCCATTTAGTTATTCCAAATCTTTTTATTGCTAAACGATGTGTCAAAGTACCATATCCCTTATTTCTCAACCAACCATATTGAGTATATTTATTACTCAGAGACTTCATCAGACCATCTCGATATACTTTTGCCACTATTGATGCCGCTGCAATAGAAATGGATAAGCTATCTCCATATATAATACCCTTCTGATTCTTTAGGCCAACTTCGGGAATATATTTGACATGAAAAGCATCTTCCAAAACAAATATATTTTGTTTTGGAAATTCCAAATCCCAAACACCAAATCCCAAAGATTTTGAGTTTTGCGCTTGTTTGGAATTTGGTATCTGGATATTGGAATTTCGAGCAATCAAGGCTTTGATTGCTCGTCTCATCGCCCTCTCCGTTGCCTTCACTATCCCTAACGTATTAATCTCCGAAACACTTGCCTCTCCTATCCCCACATAAAAATATTTCTGAATTTCACTCGCAAGTTTTTCTCTCTTTCTAGGCAATAATTTCTTAGAATCGTTTATACCCAGGGATAATATGCCATTCAAATGAGCTTGTAAATTAGTACCAACGAATGATAATATGACCTTGTCAGTTCTACGCGGTCGCGCATTTTTGACAAGGTTTGAACTATTAAGTAATCTCATCGCTGCAGCCCCCGCTACTACCGGACCAGCAAAAGCTCCTCTTCCCACCTCATCCACACCAATCACAACGTACCCCTTGTCCCAATATCTTTTTTCATAAGAAAAATCCGGCAACTTCATCGGGTAATATTATAAAAGATAAAGAAGAAAATAAGAATCCCAAAGAGCACGCTGCATACTGCAGTAAGAGGCGGCCTATACAGCACCGCCTCTAAGATCTACGGTCCCAAATAAATCTCACTTACTTGCGTAATCATTTCAATGATGTCATCATTGGTTACTTCCTCCCGGCTTTTACCCAACCATTTTGCAGTAAAAGCTGGAACATCGCTTGCCTTGACTATTTCTGCCAACTCGCCCTCCTGCCCCGGAGGGAATAACTCGCATACCGCAAAAGAAACGCGAGCATACTCCAGAGTCCCGGATTCATATTCTGGGTATATCCGAGAGGCGAGGCAGTCGTTGGCCCCCTCGCTCAGAGCAGAGAGCAAGCGGCGTTTTCCATCTTGCAAGACTACTGGTGTAAGCCCCTCGTAGCCCGTGACGGTGAAGTGAACCATCGCCCCGTCCTCTTGGGTAAAAACGTCAAACTCAAAGGGAACTACCGTCACTGCCTTCACGCACGTATGCCCAAAGGCATGCAATGTAGTCCGATAAATTTGCTGCTCATTTTCCCGGGCGAGTTTCATCGTACCCGGAAAAGCTTCCTCTACCAGCTTTTCGTCGCCTTTAATTTTTGCGATGAAGTGATCGACGATTACTGGTACCTCACAATCATATTTCTTATCCCAGTCCCACGCTGCTTGATACACTTTCTCCAGACGACCAGCACCAAGCTCTTTTTCCGCTTCTGCTGTAATGGTCAAGAATTCCGGCTTGGGAAGCCGCGGACCACCACAGCCCAACAGGATGATAAAAACAAATAGTGCTAACCACGCCACTACTTGTTTTCTTTGGACTCGCTTCATTTTCTCTTCCCTCCTCTAAAATATGCTGGAAAAATCCAGCGAAATCATCTAAGAGGCGGCCTATATAGCACCGCCTCTATTTTACGGCGCACTATCCCAGGCCTTTTGGCATTCGTCCATGATGCGATCATAATCGTCACCGGTCAATAACGCCCTGTCTTTGCCGACAAATGCCGCAATCATACCTGGTATATCACTCGTTTTTGACCATTGTGGTACCTGCATGATGAGCGGGAAATACTTGAGGACAATGTTCTCTACCGCCAGATATCTGGGCTCATTTAGGGTAAAGTTTGGGAACGTTCGACCCTTTGCGTTGGCCCACCCCTCCTCCAGACATCCATAAAAGTCGGGTGATCCGTCTTCTTTTTGTAGACGAATAGTCGTTCCGCGATAACCCATGATTAACCCCCTCTTAGTCTTTATGGGACTAGAAAGAGTTCTCTCCGTATCTGGAACGCAAGCATGATGCATGCCGTGCAAGACTACACTTCTTGTATCCCCTTGATCTGTGATGTATATTTTGCCGGACTCTGCTGCATCGAACACTACATAGTATTGGCCTTTTTCGTCCTGGCGAAAAAACACAGGAACAAAAATGAAACGGATCGTACGGCCACAGGGATACTTACTATCATACTCAACCGCAGCATTTATGACCGTTGAAAGACGCTGGTAAGTGACTTTTTGACCCTGATAAGACACCGTTATCCACTCAGGAATTTTCACTTCCAGTTCTGATGCTACGTCTGTAGCTCGTACAAGAGTTTGCTGCGGCCGCACCATGAAAAATACACTGACAAGTATCAGAACTGCAATGACGGCAATTGCAATGATTATAAAATTGTACCATCTCCTCTGGTGCTTCTGTTTAGTCTTAGTCCTACCCCTTGGCATTTCCAACCTCCTCTTGAGTTTCTTCCAGTATTAGTTACTGGCACCTCCTGCCTCAAAGAGACCGGGGAAGAAGTTGGAAATATCCAGCTCCTACTCCGGCCTCCTTATAAAAAATAATTTATGCTCTTTGGGATTGTAAAAGTGCTAATTTTTAGAAGACAATCATTCAGTGCATTATACTTCTGATTCTCTCCCAAAATGACCTATAATTATAATGATTAGCAAGAAATTAAGCAAATTCTTCCCTTGCCCACCATCGCTAGCCGCTCAGGCGTTGCAGGCGGGCATAAAAAAACCCGCGAAGCGATAACATGATTTGCACTATCGCCGCGCGGGTACCAGCATGTGTTGACAAAATTTGTTGCTTCTGTGACAGCGGTAGAAGCAATCCTTTCCCAACTGGGAATTCTATCCAAAGATCCATCTATCTCCCGATGAGGAACGCCGAAAATAAAGCCATCCCCCACCAAAAAAGATTTGGATGATCTTTCCCTCTGCTACTTCGATATCCACACGCTCTTCTCCAAACTGGAAATGCAGCTGAGTACCTCTGATTACTCCCGGATCATGGCGAAAAATGATCGGTTCTTCTTCACGTTCATAAGAGATCCAGATCGCCCCATCGGCCGAATCCTGACAGACATATATATCCACCAGAACACTCCCTACCCCGATCCCACAGGAGGGAAGCGTGATAATTCTTCGCCAATCGATACTATCTATTTCCAGATAGATAGGATCTGATTCCGGAACGAGTCGAATCCTCTCCTTTAAAGTTCGCGTGGGACTCGGCTTGGGAGTAGGCTGAAGATAAAGCGCTTTGACAGATGGTTGCCGATATAGCAGCAAGGGAGCCAAAGCCCCTAATACTGCGAGCGCCACCAATGTACTTACCCCGTATCTGAAGAGTTTCTTCTTCATGATGCTCCTTTCTCCTGATTACTGGTTCATCTCATGATGAATCAGAGTCTGTCCAAAGCCTCGCATATTTGATAGCATGAGAGCAGTATGTAAAAGTACAAACTCAAGAGTGCTATTATACTAAATCAGCCAAAAAAACCCGCGAAACGATGACATAACTAGAAACTGCACCGATATCCGATCCAGGATCGGAATAGGTTTACGAAACTAGTTACAAAGAGGTTTATTCAAAAATAAGATGCTTAATTTGCTCCAAACTACGTTGATAATCCTTACGTGACAACACAAAGTTTTTATAACTTTCTACCGTATTGAAATTCTCCATGACGGGTCTTGGATCTACAATATCAGATTTAATTTTCCCGGTGTAGATATTATAAGATGAATAAAAATAATCCTCAGGTCTTTCCTCTATATAGGAAGTTACAGGATTAAGATGAATATACCGTGAAAGGTGAACCAATTGTTCTTGTGTTTCAACATGCACCGCCTTAAACTTGTCTTCAAAGATATGTCCTCGTTTTTTATACTTAACACTAAAATAATGGGCAAAACTGTTGGAAAGTCTCTGAATAAACTGCTGGATACCTCGATCTCTTTCTTGTCTTAATGTGAAATGGAAATGACTCGGCATCACACAATAATTCACTATTGTGACTATATTTTGATCGAGATCCAACTTAAAACTTTGTCTACTTTTCCTGTAGATAGAGAATTTAGTAGGAGGCTTAGGCTGTAGATAAAACCGCACCGCATCAAGAAATATATCACACTCTCTTTTCCCTCTAAAGATTGGCGCTTTGTTGGTGGAACGATTATATATATGATAAAATTCTCCCGCGGCAAAAATTACTCTTCTACGTGGCATGAATCTATAATATAGGGAAATACTACTTTCGTCAAGCAGAAACGATCCAGGATCGGAATAGCTTCGGAATAACTATAGCTTGAGGCCTTTGAGGTAGTTCTTCAAATCTCCATTTATCTCTGGATGTCTCAAACCAAATTCTATCACAGTTTTCAGATAGGCCAATTTATTCCCGGTGTCATAATATGTAGCATTCTTTATCTCACAGGCCAATACTTTTTCTATCTTGATCAGTTGATCTATGGCCTCCGGCAGCCACAATTCCCCACCCTTACCGGGAGTAAGATTTTCTATGATAGGAAATATCTCTGGAGGCAAAATATAAGCCCCATGAGCAGCCAGATTGGATGGGGCACGATCAGGCTCGGGTTTTTCGACTATATCTTCTATCTCATAAACGTTATCTTTGACACTTTTTACCTTCGCTATCCCATAACGAGAAAGGTCTTTTTTCTCTTTTATCCTCACACCGGAAATCACCGGTTTACCATATTCCTCATAAACTTGTATCATCTGTTTCAGTCTCGGAGGATCTGAGTATATGATCTCATCTCCCCATAGTACAGCAAAAGGTTCCTCTCCGATCACATTTTTTGCACAAAGTACTGGAGTAGCATTGCCATAGGGACCTTTCTGACGAACATAGATAAAGTTGGCCATATTGGCTATTCTTCTTACCTCAGCCAGTTCCTTTTCCTTACCAGCCTCTTCGAGTCGTTTTTCTAGTTCAAAAGGATAATCAAAATGATCCTCGATGCTCCTTTTATGCCAACCCGTAATCATGATTATATCTGTTATCCCAGAAGCCACTATCTCTTCCACCACATATTGGATCACTGGTTTATCAACTATAGGAAGCATCTCTTTGGGCATCGCCTTGGTTTGAGGTAAAAACCGTGTACCAAATCCAGCGGCTGGTATGACAGCTTTGGTAATTTTGGGAAAGCTTTTAGACATAAAAATTGACCTAATTGATCTAATTTCTAAAAAATACCCAATGACTAAATATTAGAAATTGGGGTTTGTTTAGATCAATTAGAAATTAGAATAATTAGAAATTATTTAACTGTATCCGATCATATCACACTCCTTTTTCCTTTACAAATAACCTGATCTTATGGTAAACTCCTTGTATGGCCGCTTCCCCGGTTGTTTTTTTAAAAGAGGTAAAAACAGAACTAACCAAAGTAGTTTGGCCCACTCGTGCCCAGACGATCAAGTTTACATTTATAGTCATAGCTATATCACTAATTCTTGGTGCTTATATCGGCGGACTAGATTTATTATTTACTAAATTGACGGATATACTGATTAAGAGATAGTTAAAAATTTCTAATTTCTAATTACTAATTTCTAATCAATGTTTAAAAATTTCAAAATTAAGAAATTAAGATTTGATTAAAAATTAAAAATTAAAGCTATGTCAGATCAAGCTCAACCAACAGAAAATAAACAAGAAGTAAAAACTGAAACGCCTCCAGCTACTCCCACCACTCCTCCCAAAGGTCGCTGGTTTGTAGTCCACACTTATTCCGGTCATGAAAACAAAGCATCTGCAGCGCTCAGACAGCGCGTCGATGCCATGAGACTAACTCACAAAATCTTTGAAGTCGTTGTCCCAACTCGAAATATCGTCACCGTCAAACATGGCAAAAAAGAAGAATCCAAAGAAAAAATATTCCCTGGATATATATTAGTCCGTATGGATCTGGATGATGATTCCTGGTTGGCAGTCCGTACCACCCCGGGAGTGACTGCCTTTGTCGGGATGGGCAACAAGCCCACCGCTATATCTGACAAAGAAGTCGAAGCCATCATGCAGTTCATGAAGATCCAAGCACCCAAATTCAAAGCTAAATTCTCTGTCGGTGAAGCAGTCAAGATAATCGATGGTCCTTTTGCCGACTTTTTAGGCACAGTCGAGACGATCGACGATGCCCATGGCAAAGTCAGAGTCTTAGTCTCCATCTTTGGCCGCGAAACACCCGTAGAATTAGATTTCTTGCAAGTTAGTAAATTATAGTCGTGCCTGTCCGCCTTTGGCGGAAAACACCAGTAGAGTTAGACATCCTACAAGTTGCCAAATTCTAAACAGCAAGGGGGTAAGCGAGTATTTATTTTGATAGACTATATCTTTTCCTTTTAGAAAATCTCTTCTACTTGATTTCTCTTTTTGGTTAATACTCTCTAGAGAAAAAGGGGGAGATAAAAAGATCACTAAAAAGATCACCCCAGAAAAAGATCACCCCAGGGGTGATCCCCTATTGACACCCCAGGATTCTCTTGTATACTTTTAATATGCCCCGACGGTTTTACATACTCGCAAATGAACAGATTTATCATGTATTTAATCGCTCTATAAGTAAAACAGATATCTTCCATTCCCAACAAAACCTTACAAGAGCTCTACAAATCACTGAATACTACCGATTCCACCAGAGATATCGATATTCCAAATTTAGATCGCTAAAAGATGCTTCTATGCTTGATTATGAAAGGCATTATCGTAATCAACTGCCTCTTGTCGAAATTTATTCCTATTCTTATATGCCAAACCACTACCACTTCCTTCTGAAGCAAAAACAGGATAAAGGGGTACAGCTATTTATTGGAAATCTACAAAACAGTTTTGCAAAATATTTCAACATTAAGAATTCAAGAGATGGAGGATTATTTCAAAATTCCTTTAAAGCGAAAAGGGTCGAAACGGATGAAGAATTTATTCACATATCCCGCTATATTCATCTTAACCCAGTAACAAGTTACCTCATAGAATTTAATAAATTAACAACTTATCCATGGACTTCTTTCCCTATATATGCGGGGAACTCTCCTAGTAATTTTATAAACACATTATTTATTACACACCATTTTAAAACAAAGGAAAAATATATACAGTTTTGTGCCGACCAAGTTAACTATCAGCGCAATTTGAATAAAATAAAACATTTACTAGTGGATTAATATGTCCTGAGGTGCAGCCTCGAGTTCACCCCTGGGGTGATTAACTGATTAACTCTCTGTACATTAGCTCAAGCTGATCAGAACTATCCCACCAAGGGTCAAGAGGATGCCTATCCACTGCTGAGTATTTAATCTATCCCGAAAAACAAATCTCGACAGTACAACAAAAAGTACTGGAGATGCTCCCGCAATCGGTCCCACCAGAGATATATTACCCTGCCCAATCCCGAGATAATATGCGATATACCCCCCAAACGCAAAAACTGCATGTATAATTCCGCTTTTTATATTTATTTTATTTTGCATAACTTCCAAAACACCCTTACGAAATCTTCCTAAAAGTAATAAAAATGGTAGCATCAAAGAAACAGGCACCATCGTCCAATACCATCCTATCTCCTCTATCGGTATTTTTATTAAACTTAGGTATACTCCCCATAATAACATTGTAATCATTGCATAAAAAACTCCCTTGTCGCTAAAAACCCCTTTGAGATTTCCCTTTAAAAGTTCCTTTAAACGAAGCGATGAAAGTATTATCCCAATACTTATGAAAATAATTCCCAAGGAAGAAAAAGGGGTCAATATCTCTCCAAAAAATAAAAGAGCAACCAAAACGGTTACCAACCCAAACGATCCTGCAATCGTACCATTTAATGAAACATTTCCGCTCTCAAAAGCTTTATAGAAGAAAAGAAATCCTACATTATCAATTATTGCCAGTAGAAAGGCGATAAAAAAATAATACAAATCAAAACGCCCAGCAAAGAAAGGTAAAAGGATAAGAGAATATGCTATACCGACCAATTGGACGATTATATATGTATAAAAATTTCCTATCTTGCGTGATGATATAGCGGCATAAAGATCAGCCACTCCCCACGACAAAAAAGCAATGAGTGCAAAAAAGATGGCCATGAGAGAATTATAAATGATGAATTATAAAGTATAAATGAATGAAAAATTCTAAAATTAATTAATTCTGAATTTATTTTTACTTTTTACTTTTTAATTCTTACTTTTAATGCCCAATATAC
>JACQJU010000050.1 GCA_016204905.1 Candidatus Gottesmanbacteria bacterium
GGTACTTGTTATCGAAGGTGATGAAAACAAAGTATCTATCAAGAAACTTTTGGAGGAATTATATAAGCGAGAAACAGTAAGCATTTTAGTTGAAGGTGGTGGAAAAACGATAGGAAGTTTTGTAGACAATAGGCTCGTTGATAAAATCTACGCCTTCCATGCCCCAATCCTTATTGGAGGAAATGATGCGGTAAGCGCGGTAAGAGGAGAAGGAGCAAAAACTATCCAAGATGCGATGAAGCTTCGTAGGATAACTTTTAAAAGATTTGGAGATACTATGTTAACAATAGGTTATAGAGAATAGATATGTTGCCATTAAAGATTAAAGCAAAAGTGATAAAAGGCAAAGGGAGAGGGAAGGGTTTAGGTATCCCGACGATTAATTTTGAGATCCCCGAAGATTTAAATATTTCCTATGGTGTATACGCTGGTAGGTTATTAATGAATAAGAAAATATATCCTGCCGCCATCCACTTCGGCCACAGGCCAGTTTTCCAGGAAGAAGATAAGTCATTGGAAGCATACATACTGGATAAATTTAACGAAAATATCACTGAGGGAGAACTAGAATTTATCAAGTTTATCAGAGAAATCAGAAACTTCCCCAATCCCCAAGAAATGGTGAATCAAATCAAAAAAGATGTTGGAGAAATACAGAGAATATTGGATAATTTCTAATTATTCTAATTCCTGCCTGCCGGCAGGCAGGTCTAATTGACCTAAACAAATCCCAATTTCTAATATTTAGTCATTGGTTTTTTTGAAATTAGATCAATTAGATTAATTAGGTTAATTATTGGGTAGCAACTTCCTGTGTATTAGAATTTGATCCCGTTCCAGTGCCCGACAAATATGCTTCTGCATTTTGCACCAGGACATCACGAGGTTTTGATCCTTCACCGGCTCCCACTATACCTTCCATCTCTAATTGGTCTAGTATGCGCGCAGCTCTTGCATAACCGATGGAAAATCTTCTCTGAAGAAGGGAAGCTGAAGCTTTATCGTATTGGCAAATCAGTCTAACAGCATCAGCAAATATAGGATCTTTCCCATCATCAGTTCCTGTTGTAGTTCCGACAATCGTACCTCCCTTTTTGATAGTTACCGGCATCTTAGTGACTTCTTCAGTATACTCGACTGGTACATTCTTTTTCTTCAGGAAATCAACCAGCTTACTGATATCCTGCTCAGAGACAAAAGTACCTTGTATCCGAGTCGGTTTAGCCTGATCTGGAGGAATATAAAGCATGTCCCCTCTTCCTAGTAATTTTTCCGCCCCCGGCATATCTATGATCACTCTAGAATCAATCATAGAAGACACATTAAAAGCTATTCGTGTAGGTACATTGGCCTTTATCAGTCCAGTAATGACATCAACCGAAGGTCGCTGTGTAGCAATCACCAGGTGTATTCCAGTCGCCCGGGCCATTTGTGCTAATCTACATATAGATTCCTCAACTTCGACAGGTGCATAAGCCATCAGATCAGCCAGTTCATCAATCAGTATCACAATATATGGTAGTGTTTGCAAACCCAGTGTTTCATTAAAGCCATCTATATTTCTTACCCCTACTTCGGCAAATTGTTTGTAACGTCTATCCATCTCGCTCATCGCCCAGCGAAGGGCAGAAAGTATTTTATCTGGCTCTACTATCACCGGTGTCAAAAGATGGGGAATACCATTATACCCAGTCAGTTCCACTCTTTTCGGGTCAACCATAATCAGTCTCACTTCATCTGGCGAAGCTCGAAAAAGAAGAGAAGCTATCCAGGAATTGATAAGTACTGACTTACCAGAACCCGTTGTTCCAGCAATCAGTACATGAGGCATTTTGGCTATATTAGCAGTCACCGGACTACCAGAGACGTCCAAACCCAAAGCAACAGTTAATTTATGTTTCTTATTAGCCATCAGATCCGAAGAAATCATTTGTCGGAGTGTGACAAATTCCAAAGAACGATTGGGTATCTCAATACCCAGTAGGCTTCTACCTGGTATCGGTGCTTCTATCCTAATCTGTCCGGTAGGAGCTGCCAAAGCGAGGGCTAAATCGTTAGATAATGCAGTGATTTTGGATAGTTTTGTGCCTAGAGCTATTTCGAGGGCATACTGAGTGATAGCCGGGCCTAAATTGACCTCCACTACTCTGGCTGTTATACCAAAACTTTCTAGAGTCTTTTCTATCACATCGGCATTTTTCTTCATATCGCCTCTGTCAGCTTTATTTGCTGGACCACCAGAAAGAAGAGATAGAGGTGGATATTCCCAGATCACTTGCTGATTTGGTTTCGAAGACACCATAGTAGAAGGTAGTCCCGTAACTGAAGATGTTTTTTGTACAGCTGGCCCATTGGTTTTGATGGGTTTCTCTTCCCCATGATCATTTATTTTAGCCAAAGAAGGAGACTTTATCGGTAATTTCTGATCCATAAAGATTGGTTTTTTGCCCTTGTCACTTTGAGGTCGAAAAATATAGGTAGTAAAAAATTTGATAGTTGCTGAAAGAGAATCAGTAATAAAGTTGATTATTTGGTCTAGTGAAGTATTAAACATAACAATTAGTCCAATAGTCAGTGCGCCTATCAATATGATGATTGCTCCTAATCCCGAAACGGTTGCTGATATATTCTCCCATATTTTGAGCCCCACAAATCCCGATTGTGTCAGTCCTAAAATCGAAAGATAAGACAACACTAGACCCAGTGTGACATTGGGTTTGGCTATCCTCATCTTCAGTTTGAGAAAAAGAAAAGACGACCAGATTAGAACTATAGGAAGCAATAATCCAGCCCAACCTAATCTGTCGGAAACTATTTGATTAACCCTAGATAATATTCCTTCATTTTGAAAATAGGAAGCGCCTATGATACCAGCTGTGGCTATAAAAAGGAGTGTAAAGATGGTATAAATTGTCTGTTTTTTTAATTTAAATTTAAAAAGTGATCTGCGTCTTGCCATTTGGACAGTTAGTGAAAAGTTTGTAAGTGATCTATTATAACAATAAAATCTCTCTTGTAAAAAGGTTCCACAAGAATATCCTATAGTATTAGAGGACATTTGTCAAGCCTTTACTTTTAGGGCTATCTATTTTACGCTAAATATAATGAGAAAAAAATCACCCAAAAAAAGAAAAGCTAAACTTTCACATCTTTATCTAATCAAGGCATCGATCATAGCTAGTTTCTTGAGTTTTTTGATTTTCTCCCTATACCTTATATATCACCTTCTTTTTCCTCCATTTTGTGCCAATAGCATCAGCTGCATAAAAGATTTATCAGGACGCTACGAAGAGACGAAGGAAGGCATATTTTTAGGTAAAAAAATTATTGTCCCCTCTACATTAAGTTATGATTATCTACCAACCGCCGAAGATATATTAGGCGAGAGTACTGGTAATAAACGTATCACCGTAGATTTGAGCGCTCAAACTCTCCATGCCTATGAAGGAGATCGGGAAGTCTTCAGTTTCCCAGTCTCTACCGGCAAATGGTTTCATACCCCAACAGGTGATTTCCAGATATGGATAAAACTACGCTATACCCGCATGAAAGGCGGCGTACCGGGTACAGGAACCTATTATAATTTACCCAATGTTCCTTACACTATGTATTTTTATAATGCCGAGCATCCAAAAACACAAGGCTATGGACTTCATGGAGCTTATTGGCACAATAACTTCGGCCACCCTATGAGTCATGGGTGTGTCAATATCAGCCCTGATAACGCCGGTATCCTCTATAACTGGGCCGATCCACCTACAAAAAGTAATACTACCTATGCCTCTGATAGCCAGCCCGGCACTCCGATTACTATTTACGGCCAAACTCCAGCTCAATAAGCTCCCCATTTTTTATGCTACAATTGATCCCACATGGAGACAGTACTCGAAGTCAAAAACCTCACCAAAAAATTTGGTGGATTTACAGCGGTTGATGATATTTCTTTCAATATTAAGGAAGGCGAGATTGTAGGCCTCCTTGGTCCTAACGGAGCAGGAAAAACCACCACTATTTATATGCTGCTTGACATATTAACTCCAACTAATGGGGGTATCAGCTATTTTGGTAAAGACTTAGTAAAAAATCGTAGCGAAATCATGCATAAAATCAATTTTTCCTCTACCTATGTAGAACTGCCTTGGCGCTTAACTGTCAATCAAAATCTAGAAGTTTTAGCCAGGCTTTATGGCATAAAAGATATAAAAGGGCGAGTGGCAAAAATACTGGATATATTTGACATAGTGGATTTGAAAAATAAAAAGACAGGGACACTTTCTGCCGGGCAGAAAACCAAGGTATTTCTAGCCAAAGCTTTCCTAAACTTTCCCAAGATTCTTCTTCTTGACGAACCTACAGCCTCTCTTGACCCAGAAATTGCCGCAAAAGTACGATCTATTCTTCTTGAGGAACGAAAGAAATTCAAGACTGCTATGTTGTTTACTTCCCATAATATGACCGAGGTGGAAGAAGTCTGCGATAGGGTAATTTTCATAAATCATGGCAAGATAATCGCCGAAGACACTCCTCTTGGTCTTGCTTCCAAAACCAAATTAACTAGCGTACGTCTAACTATTGTTGACGGTATGAAAAGGACTGTAGCAGTTTGTCAGAAAAATAAATGGCAATCAAAAGCAGAAGATAGGATTCTAAATATTTCTCTTGCCGAGAAGTCTATTGCATCGTTGTTTCAGTTACTCGCCAAAGAAGAAGTGGAATATTCCGAAGTTACTATCCAGAAACCGAACCTGGAAGATTTCTTCTTATCCGAAGTAGGCAAGTATGCTAAATAGACTATACGCAATTATTTTAAGGCAACTCTATGTTTTTGTAGCCAGTCTTGGAAGGTCATCAGATACATTATTCTGGCCGGTAGTTAACTTATTCTTATGGGGATACCTGAGTATTTATTTTAGTCAAAAGGGTGGAATAAATCTTTTAGCCTCACTCTTGACTGGATACCTATTGTGGATGTTTCTCCAAAGAAGCCAAGAAGATTTATCAGTTGGCCTGCTTGAAGATCTCTGGAGTCGCAATTTTATCAATATTTTTGCCACCCCCATAACTATCTGGGAATACCTTCTCGGTCTTATCACCACAGGATGTCTCAAATTGCTTGGTAGCTTTTTCTTGGTAGTCATACTGACATATCTTCTTTTTGCTTTTAATATATTTTCACTTGGTATCTACCTTGTTCCTTTTATATTTAATTTACTCCTCACCGGTTGGTGGACGGGTATTATGATCAACGGCCTTATTATAAGATTCGGGTTTGAAGTAGAAGCACTATCCTGGACAATGATTTTTCTACTCATGCCTTTTAGCGGAGTATTCTATCCAGTGGATGTTCTTCCTACTTGGATGCAAACTATTTCCTATATTCTACCTTCAAGTTATGTATTTTCCGGTATGAGGAAATTGATACAAGATGGAATATTTGACTGGAATTTATTTGTTGTAAGTCTAATATTAAATATTTTCTTTATGCTTTTATCTCTGCTCTTCTATAAAAAAATGTTTGATATTGCCAAAGAAAAAGGCTATTTAGTGAAAAACTACTAAGAATCTATGAAAAAAGTTTGGGGCAGACTGCTCATCATTTTTGCCTTTATTTGTGGTCTACTTTCATTTGTTCCCCCTATACTCACCGGGAATTATTTCTTCACTTTTGACGGAGCCAGAGATCTGATTTGGGTGAAAAATCAAGTGGACTTTCTCAAGCCCTCACTTATCGGCCCCTGGGGCAGTATCACAGGAGTTTTTTTTGGCCCACTTTGGTTCTGGATACTTACTATCCCTTATATATTAGGTGGTGGAGATCCACGAATTATCACACTTTTTAGCGGCTTATTAATATTCTCAACAGGAATTATTGCTTATTATTTGTTAAAAAAACACCTCTTTTCTTTGGCTTTCTTTACATTAGTATTGGGTTTTACTTCTCCTGCCATATTGAGTTTATCTGAATTTGCCTTCTCGCAGCAC
>JACQJU010000059.1 GCA_016204905.1 Candidatus Gottesmanbacteria bacterium
ATTATACTCGTTATAGATTTAACTGGCTATAGATTGCAATATTATGATAAAATATGTATGATAATTTCATACATTTATGGATAGGATAATCTTTATCGTCTGTGATGGGCTTGCCGACAGACCAATCAAAGAACTTCAGGGGAAGACCCCATTAGAAGGGGCTAAAAAAACTAATCTCGACTCCTTAGCCCAAAGAGGTATCGTAGGTCTTGTTCATACAATAGATCGTGGAGTCAGACCAGGCAGTGACGTCGCCCACCTTGCGCTATTTGGCTACAACCCCAAAGTTTACTACACTGGACGAGGAATATTTGAAGCCATCGGCATAGGCATGGATTTAAGACCTGGTGACATCGCCTTACGTGGTAATTTCGCGACAATAGATAAAAAGCATAAAATTATCGATCGAAGAGCCGGTAGAATAGATAATACCGAAGAATTAGTTGCCGCTCTAAATAAAATAAATAAAATAGAGGGAATAAAATGTCTATTCAAAAAAGGAACCGGTCATAGAGTGGGTGTAATATTGCGAGGCAGTGGTTTGAGTGCTAAAGTATCCGATGTCGATCCACACATTGTAGGCAGAAATGTATCTTTATCCAAACCTCTAGAGAAAGATAAGAAATCCGCTTTTACAGCTACTATTATTAACCAACTCACCCAAAAAACACACGAAATTCTCTCTGCGCATAAGTTTAATACAAAAAGAATAAAGTCCAACCTAAAACCGGCCAATATACTTTTAACAAGAGGTGCAAGCAAAGCTATGCATATACTTTCTTTCAAAGAAAGATACGATCTAAAGGCTCTCTGTATCGCAGGAGCTGGTCTTTACAAAGGCATCGCACGGGCCCTAGGCATGGATATAATCGAAGTAGCTGGTGCAACCGGTAAGCCAGATTCCGATATCAGTAAAAAGATCCAAAAAGCTATCCAGATGCTGCCGAAATACGATTTTATATTTATCCATATAAAAGGAGCCGACTCACTAGCTGAAGATGGAGACTTCCTAGGTAAGAAAAAATTTATTGAAAAAATAGATGCCGCCCTAAAACCCCTAACTAGATTAGAAGATACCCTAATTGTTTTGACTGCAGATCATACTACTTCTTCCACACTACGTCTCCATACAGCCGATCCTGTCCCAGTTCTCATTTCTGGCTACGATATTCACACCGATGATGTGCTCTCCTTCACAGAGCACGATGCCTACAAAGGAAGATTAGGACATCTAAGGGGTCTTGATTTAATGCCAACAATATTAGATTATTTAGGTAGAGCACCACTCTATGGGGCTTAATAAAGGAGATTATTATGAAAAAATTGCGCGTCGGTATCAATGGTTTTGGTAGAATAGGCAGAATAGCCGCCAGAATTATTTTACAAAGGGAAGGTTTAGAATTAGCAGCAATAAATAGTAGAGCTGACGCAACCTCACACGCTTATCTACTGAAATACGATACCACATATGGGACACTACCAGATGAAGTACTAGCCCAAGGCGCTAATCTAACATTTGATGGGAAAAAGATTAGTGTCTTTCGAGCTGACGAACCAGGGCAGATCCCTTGGAAAGATGCCAATGTGGATATAGTGATTGAGGCCAGCGGTAAATTTCGTACGACAGAAGATGCTAGCCCTCACCTCAACCAAGGTGTCAAGATTGTGATTCTATCAGCTCCTGCCAAGGATAAAACAAAAACCCTAGTCATGGGTGTAAATGAAAATACTTTTGACCCCAAAACTGACAAAATTATTTCCAATTCTTCCTGTACCACCAATTGCCTGGCAACAACTCTCAAGGTCTTAGAAGATGAATTTCGCCTCAAACATGGCTTTATGACTACTATTCATGCCGTGACTGATTCCCAGAACTTACTGGACAATTCTCATAAAAAAGAAGTCCGACTGAGACGGGCTTCATTTGCCAATATGATCCCCGCATCTACTGGTTCAGCCAAAGATATAGGCAAACTATTTCCTCATCTTGCTGGTAAACTAATTTGTAAATCCATAAGAGTTCCACTTCTAACCGTATCTATGATTGATTTGACGCTGTCTGTGGAAAAGTCAACCGATGTTGAGGGTATTAATACTGCTTTCAAAAAGTATTCACAAGAGAAGTTAAAAGGAATCTTATCAGTAGCCAGGGAAGAACTTGTCTCCAGCGATTATGCCGGCTCAACATATTCTTCTATAGTTGATCCCTACCTCACTTCTGTCTTGGCAAATAATTTAGTCAAAGTTTATGCTTGGTATGATAACGAATGGGGCTATACATCTAGACTTATCGATATGGTAGAGTATACTGGGAAAAAATTGTAAATAGTAAATTTTAAATAGCAAATTTACATTTCAAATCTTAAATTTACAATGTATTTTTGCAATTTAATATTTAAAATTTAAAATATAATGAAAAAGAAGACTGTAAAAGATATTTCTAGTCTCCGGGGCAAAACTATTTTCCTGAGAGTCGAATTCAACGTCTCGCTAAATAATGGCAAAGTTACGAATGATATCAGGATCATAGAAGCTCTACCGACTATCAATTACCTTCTCAACCGTGGAGCTAAATTGGTACTTGCCTGTCATTTGGGTCGACCCAAAGGAATAGTTAACCCTAAGTATTCTCTTCTTCCTGTAGCCCAAAGAGCTTCTGAACTGCTCAAAAAACCCATTCATTTAGTAAAAAACTTCTGGGAAGAGCACGCTTTGGGTGAAGTAAAGAAATGGAAAAAAAAGGAAATAATTTTGCTAGAAAATTTGCGCTTTCACAAAGGCGAAGAAAGCAACGATAAAAGACTCGCCAAGCACCTATCTAAAATGGCTGAAATATATGTAAATGATGCCTTTGGCTCAACACATCGAGCTCATGCTTCGATTGTGGGAGTACCCGAGTATCTACCTAGTTTTGCCGGTTTACTTTTAGACAAAGAAATTACAATTATATCGAGCGCTTTGGAAAATCCCAAAAAACCCTTTGTTGTAGTCATAGGCGGTGCTAAAACTCCGGAGAAAATTGGAGTTATTGAAAAGCTTTTGGATATAGGTGATACCGTCCTCTTGGGTGGCGCTATAGCCAATACTTTTTTGGCCGCCTGGGGCTTTGGGATGGGTAGATCTCTGGTCGATCATGAAATGGTAGAAATGTCCCGTGTACTTTTCTGGAAGTCATCCAGGCAACATTCGGCGCTTATTTTACCCCAAGATGTAGTCACCTCTGATTCCGAGCGGAAAACCAAGCCCAAAGTTGTCCCTTATAACGAAGTAAACAATGACGCGGTAATATATGACATAGGTCCGAAGACCGCTCAACACTATCAAGAAATTATGCGCTCTGCTAAGACAATCATCTGGAATGGTCCCATGGGTCTTTTTGAGGACCCCAGGTTTTCTGCAGGCACTGAATGTATCCTCAAAACCCTCACTGAATGTAAAGGAGCAACGACCATTATCGGAGGTGGTGATACACTAAGCACAATACACGAGAAAGATTTGCTGAAAAATATCACTCACATCTCTACAGGAGGCGGCGCTACCTTAGAATTTCTACGTTTCGGTACTCTACCAGGGATTGAAGTCCTTCAAGATGCCTGAGTATTATATTTTCTTATTACTCCGACAACTTTTCCTTGTATGCGGACATGTGTAGCAAATATTGGCGGCATGGCAGAATTAGCAGGTTCCAATCTGATCCTGTCCTTTTCAAAAAAGATTCTTTTCAGAGTTGCTAAACCATTAGGTAGTAGTGCCACCACAATTTCTCCATTTTGGGCCTCATTTTGATGTTGCACTACCACATAGTCGCCATCCAATATACCCTCATCTACCATCGATGTACCTTTCACCTGCAATATATATGCCGGTTTCTTCGGACTTACCATGGTAGGGGAGACCTGAAGATAAAGGTTTGGATCGGTATAAGGCTCCAGTGGACTACCAGCAGCTATGAATCCCAAAACCGGCAGCTCGACAGATCCTTCCGTTTGGCTAGTCCGAAATGAATTTGCTGTTATTTCTATACTCCTCTCAATACCTGGCTTTTTTATGATAAATTTTTTTCTTTCTAAACTGGCCAGATGTTCATGTATAGTCGATACGGCAGAGACGCCGACAGCCTCGGCTATTTCTCCCAAAGTAGGTGCAAACCCCCTCCTTTGTATAAATTGGGCAATAAATTCTAATATCTGCCGTTCTTTCGCGTAGAGTATATATGCCATATCTTACAAAC
>JACQJU010000052.1 GCA_016204905.1 Candidatus Gottesmanbacteria bacterium
ATATTGAGCAATTATTTCCCCCTTTTAGGAGCGATCAAAAAAATAGAATGTTATGATATAAGTAATATTTCCGGGCGTCTGGCTACAGGTTCTCTGGTGACATTTATTGATGGTGATCCTGATAAAAATTTTTACCGCCGATTTAGGATAAAGACCAAATCTACTCCTGATGACTTCGCTATGTTATCTGAAGTACTAAAAAGAAGACTTTCGCATACCGATTGGCCATTACCAGACCTTATCATAGTAGATGGTGGCAAACCCCAAGTTTCCACAATGAGTAAAATTTTAGAGGATCAAAACCTAACTATTCCTCTTGTTGGACTTGCCAAAAGAGAAGAGCAAATAATATTACTGCATAATGACAATTTTGTGACATTATCTCTCAAAGTCGGTAGCGGTGCTTTATCTTTAGTTCAAAGACTCAGAGATGAAGCCCATCGATTTGCTCATAAATATCACCAACTACTCCGCCTAAAAGCACTGATCAAAACTTAGCCTCGCAAGGTGACACCTTGCAAGGTTCTGAAATGTTTGACTAAATGGCCTAATTAGATAAACTGTTTATATGAAGAGAATACTACGTACTTTTCTCTATAGACTCTTTGCTCTTTTTGCAACTACTCAAGCTATCACTAGTTTCCAACTAAAAGGAGGCCTAAATTCCTATATCTATACAGCAGCTATTCTTGGACTTCTACATCTTTTAGTCAGGCCCATACTCAAACTAGTACTTTTTCCTGTAAACTTACTTACATTTGGCGTCTTTTCCTGGATAATAAATGTCATTATCCTTTTTATATTAGTGAAAATCACACCATATATCAGCATCCGTCCCTGGGTTTTCCCCGGGATTTCCTATGGCAGTTTAAACCTCTCCTCATTTGACTTTAATCTTTGGCAGACCTTTGTTGTTATTTCAATTTTTATTGGTATAATAGTAAACTTACTATCCTGGCTGTCAAAATAACCTTTTAACCCTCTCCTAATAGGAGAGGGTAGGGTGAGGTAGATTTCGGCAGGACCCGTAAATCAATTTAATATGACTAATCGTATCGTCTGTCTCGGTGGGGGAGTGGGCACCGTCCAAGTGATCAGAGGCCTTCGGCCATATTCTTCTGATATCACCGTAGTTGTCTCCATGGCCGACGAGGGCGGTAGCGCTGGTAGATTGCGCCGCCTCTATAGCGTGCCACCACCCGGCGACTTGATCAACTGCATCGCCGCACTTTCCGATGCCGAGCCTATACTCAAGCAGCTCCTTACTTATCGTTTTGAGGGCAATCGCTGGGGAAGAGAAGATTCTATCGTCGGGCATAAAATAGGTAACCTTATATTAGTTGCCCTGACCAAAATACTAGGAGATTTCAATAAGGCACTACTTGAGATGGAGAGGATATTTTCTTCCCATGGCAAGATCATACCCTCTACCTATGAAAGTGTTTCTATCTGGGCAGAAACGACCAAAGGCGATAAAGTTATGGGCGAGGAAACCATAGATTTAGGCAAATATAAAGACAATCTAGCTAGAGTCCATCTGAGTCCCACCAATGTCAGTACACCCAAAATTGCCCTAGATTCTATCGATGCTGCCGACCTAATCATCATCGGTCCTGGTGATTTATATACTACCATCATACCAGTTCTACTTGTGCCGGAAATCATCAAAGCAGTTTACCAGAGTAGAGCCAAAAAGGTATATATATTCAATATCGCCAATAAGAGAGAAACACAAAATTACACTCTTGATGACCACTTAAATGCTCTTATCAGGCATTGTCCCGCGCTCAAATTTGACTATTTACTAGTCAACACCAATCAAAAACCCAAATTAAGTTCCCGCCTCAAATACCAATATATCCAGCCGCGACTGAAAACCCAATCTTATGGTACAATAATAAAGTCGGATGTCATCGACGAGAGTTTCCCAGTCCAGCATGATCCGGCCAAATTAGCAAAAAAAATATTACAAGTCGTAAAATGAATAATATAATTGTTTTATTTCAAATGGTTATCGCCATCGGTCTCATCACTCTTATCCTTCTCCAAGCCAAAGGAGTGGGCTTAGGAAAAGCCTGGGGAGGTAGTGGCGAATTTTATAAAAATAGACGAGGCGTTGAAAAAATATTTTTCCAGCTCACCATTGTACTAGCCACACTTTTTTTAATTTCGTCTCTTCTTTCTCTTATCACATCCTAAGGGCATGTAC